>NZ_BAAAJK010000007.1:0-42882 GCF_039526905.1 Pseudonocardia kongjuensis
GCGGCCGGGGCGGCCGGGGCGGCCGGGGCGGCCGCAACCGGGAGGGAGCAGCCCGGGGTGCGGGCCGGGGTGGATCCGGGGGCGGCGGACACGGGGTCCGGCCCGGCGACCGGGGCCGGACCGCACCCGCAGCCGGCCGGGGCGGACCGGGCCGGGGCCGACCGGACGCGCACCGGGCCGGGAAACGGGCAGCCCGCCGGATCCACCGACGGCGGGCTGGTCGGCCGGGTGCTGGAGCTGCTGCGGGCGGCGGAGGCGGTGCTCCCCGACCCGGGACCGGTGCGGGCCGCGGCCGAGCGGCTCGCCACCGCGGCGGGCGACGGGCACACCGGCACCGCGGGCACCGACGGCACAGCAGGCGGCGGTGCGGACCACAGCAGCACGGACAACCACAGCACGGACCACGACAGCGCGAGCCGGGACAGCACGGACCACGGCAGCGCGAGCCGGGACAGGGCGGACCACGACAGGGCGGGCCACGGCGGGCCGGACCACGACGATGCGGACCACGGCGGTGCGAGCCGGGACCGCGCGAACCAGGACAGGGCGAACCAGGACAGGGCGAACCGGGACAGGGCGAGCCGGGACACCCCGGACCGGGCCGACGTGCACGCCGCGCGGACGGCGCTGCGGGCCCTGGAGGACGCGGTCGCACAGGCACCGCGGGACCGGACCGAGGACCTGCGCTACCGGATCGAGCAGCTCCGCGCCGGGGCGCACGAGCTGGTCGAGGTGGAGCTGACCGAGATCCTGCGGGACGGCGGCGCGGTGTTGCCCGGCCGGGTCCGCGAGGCCGCGGAACGGATGCTGGGCGGGCACGGGACGGACCCGCGGGACCGGCTCGGGCTGCCCGCCGACGCGGACGCGGACGCGATCGGCCGGGCCGCGGCCGAGGAGCTGCTGCGCTGGCAGCGCCGGGCGGCGCATCCGGCGTCCACCGGCACCGTCCGGGACGTCGCGCTGGTGGTGGTCCGGGTCTGCGAGCGGATCCTCACGCCCGGCGGGTGAGCGGCGGCCCGCCGGGCCGACCGGGGCGGGGCGGCAGCGGTCGCCGTCAGGCCACGGCGACCGGGCGCAGGACGTCCTCGCCGTAGAGGTCCTCGACCCAGTGCTGCTGGTAGATGGTGTCCAGGTAGCGCTCGCCCAGGTCCGGGGCCAGCGCGACGGCGGTGGTGCCGGGGGTGCCGTGCACGTCCAGCCAGGCGGCGGCCCCGCTGACGACGGTGCCGGTCGATCCGCCGAACAGGAACCCGGTGCGGGCCAGCGCGTGGCAGGTGCGCACGGTGTCCCGCTCCTCGACCAGCACCACGTCGTCGACCAGGGACTCGTCGAGCTGGGCCGGCCGGACGCCGCTGCCGAGCCCGGGGATCATCCGGCGGGCGGCCGGGCCGCCGAAGGTGACCGACCCGACGCTGTCCACCGCGACGATCCGCACCGGCCGGTGCCACGCGCGGAAGAACCGGGCGCAGCCCATCAGGGTGCCGCAGGTGCCCGCACCGACGAACAGCACGTCCAGCTCGGGGAACTCGGCGGCGATCGCCGGGGCGGTGGTGGCGTGGTGGGCGCGCCAGGCGTTCGGGTTCGCGTACTGGTTGAGCCACACGAACCGGTCGTCGGAGGCGCACAGCGCGCGGACGTGGTTCATCCGGGCGCCGAGCAGGCCGTGCTCCGGGTCCGGCTCGGTGATCACGTGCACCTCGGTGCCCAGCGACTCCATCAGCCGCCGGGTGGCGAGGTTGCAGCGGTTGTCGGTGACGCAGACGAACCGGTAGCCGCGGTTCGCGGCAATCATGCTCAGGGCCACCCCGAGGTTCCCGGACGACGACTCGACCAGCGCCGAGCCGGGCCGCAGGATCCCGTCCCGCTCGGCGGCCTCGACCATCGCCGAGGCGGCCTTCAGCTTGACCGACCCGGCGAAGTTGAAGCCCTCGCACTTGAGGTGGAGCGGGACGTCGACCAGCGACCGCAGGTCGACGTAGAGGTCGTCCTGGTTGAACTGCTGGGGGCCGGTGATGATCGTCATCGTGATCGCCTCGTTCCGCTCGTCGGGACCGGTCACCACAGTCCCGCCGCGGCGCGCGCCGCTCGATCGTGTGCACACCCCGACCCGCGGTGGCCGCCCCCGGAGCGGGGTGGGGACAACCCCAGGGGGCCCACCCCGCCGACATCGCGGCCGTTCCGGCGCACGCTCGTCGGGTCCGGTCGTCCCGGACGCGACCCGCGAGGAGCGCCCGACCATGACCGTCGTCAGAACTGGCTATTCCGATCCCCCCGGCACGGACGCCCACGGCCGGGGGTTCCGCCCGGACGGCCCCGCTGAGCTGGCGGCTGTCCCGCGGACCGGCGACGACCGAGATCATCGGGCGGCGACCGGCGCGTTGACCGGCATCCCGGCCGGTGCCAGCCTCCCCGCTTGCGTCGAGTCCCGGCCGGCGGCGCCGGTCGTGCGCTCCTCACCGGGAGGAGGCCCCGTGTCCGCGCCGCCACGTCCCGGGCAGCCGACCCGCGACCGCACCGCACCGGCCCAGCAGGCCGGTCCCGCCGTGCCGCTGTCCCGGCTGGTGCTGGTCGACGAGCGCGAGGCCCAGGGTTCCCGGGTCCGCCGCGACGAGCGGCTCGACCACCTCTTCGAGCAGCGCTGCGACTGGATCGCCCGGTACGGCCGCGCCGACCGGCTGGCGATCGACTCCCCCGAGCTGTCGCTGACCTATCCCGGGCTGGACGCCCGCGCCAACCGGCTGGCCCGGTACCTGCGGCTGTGCGGGATCACCGCGGGCGACCGGGTGGCGCTGCTGATCGACGTCGCGGCACTGGCGCACGTCGCCGTGCTGGCGGTGCTCAAGATCGGCGCGACCTACGTCGCGCTGGACCCGTCCGCACCGACCGGGCGGCTCGCCTGGATCGTCGAGGACTGCCGGGCCCGCGCCGTGCTCACCCTGTCCCACCTGGAGCAGCGGGTGGCCGAGCTGGACCTGCTGGCCGCGGGCGGCGCGCAGCTGGTGCACCTGGACCGCGCGCAGCGGCTGATCGACGAGATGGACCCGCGCCGGCTGATCGACGCCGAGCGCGGCGTGCTCGACAATCCGCTCGCCTACATCAGCTACGCCTCGGTGTCCGGCCGGCCCGAGGGCGTCGCGATCTCGCACGCCGCGATCTGCAACTTCGTGAAGGTCGCCGCGGAGATCTACGGCATCCGCTCCACCGACCGCGTCTACCAGGGGATCCCGCTCGCGTTCGACTTCTCGGTCGAGGAGATCTGGGTGTCCTGGGTCAGCGGCGCCACCCTGGTCCCCCGGCCGGCCGGCCCGGGGCCGCTCGGCGCCGAGCTGGCCGCGTTCCTGGACACCCACCGGGTCACCGCGCTGTGCACCGTCCCGGAGGTGCTGGCCACCCTCGACGCCGAGCTGCCCGGACTGCGGTTCCTGCTGGTCTGCGGCAAGGACGCCCGGCCCGACGAGCTGCGCCGCTGGCAGCGTCCGGGGCGGCGGCTGCTCAACGTGTACGGCCCGCCGGAGGCGACCGTGACCGCCACCTGGGCCGAGGTGCTGCCCGGCGCACCGGTCACGATCGGCATCCCGCTGCCCACCTACAGCACCGTCGTGCTGGACCCGGCCGATCCGCACCGCGCGCTGCCGCACGGCGAGGCGGGCGAGATCGGGATCGCCGGGATCGGCCTGGCCTGCGGCTACCTGGACCGCGACGACCTGACCGAGCAGGTGTTCGTGCGGGACGTCCTCGGCATCCCGGGCAACCCGTCGGGGCGGATCTACCGCACCGGCGATCTCGGCCGGGTCAACGCGCAGGGGCAGCTGGAGTACCTCGGCCCGCTGGGCGGGCGGGACCGGGCCCGGGACCGCTACCGGCCGGACGGGCCGGTCCCGGTGCCGATGCCGGCCGCACCGCCGTCGGCACCGGTGCCGGCCGGGGCACCGGCGGGTGCGGCGGAAGCGCTGGCCGGGGTGCTGGCGACCGTGCTGTCCGACGTGCTCGGCAGCCCGGTGACCGCGGGCAGGCACTTCTTCGACGACCTGGGTGCCGACTCGATGACGATGGCCCGGTTCTGCGCGCGGGCCCGCAGCCATCCCGGTCTGCCGCCGGTCTCGATGAAGGACGTCTACCGGTACCCGACCCTCGACACGCTCGCGGCGGCGCTGGCCGACGACGGTTCCAGCCCCGCCGAGCGCAGCCTGCTGGAGACGCTCGCCGAGGCGCTCGGCGGCGGGACCGGCGAGATCGGGCCGGAGCAGCACTTCTTCGACGATCTCGGTGCCGACTCGATGACGATGGCCCGGTTCTGCGCGCTGCTGTGCCGCCGGGTCGACCTGCCCGCCGTCTCCATCAAGGACGTCTACCGCTGCCCCACCGTCCGCTCGCTCGCCGTCGCGCTCGGCGTCGCGGGCACCCCGGACGGCCCGGGGCCCCGACCGGCCGGGCCCGGCACCGGTCCCGCCGAACCGGAGCTGCCCGAGCCGGTCGGCACGCCGCACCACCTGCTGTGCGGGGCGCTGCAGGTACTGGCGTTCCTCTGCTTCTCCTCGGTCGGCCCGCTGGTCGCCTACCTCGGCCTGCACTGGGTCGCCGCGGCCCCCGGCTGGGCCGGTCTCTACCTGCGCGCGGTGGCGTTCACCGGCGGATCGTTCCTGGTCCTGTGCACCCTGCCGATCCTCGCCAAGTGGGTGCTGATCGGGCGCTGGACACCCCGCCGGATCCGCGTCTGGAGCCTGCCCTACCTGCGGTTCTGGATCGTCCGCACGCTGGTCCGGTCCAGCCCGCTCGCGCTGTTCACCGGATCCCCGCTGCTGGTGCTGTACCTGCGCGCGCTGGGCGCCCGGATCGGGCCGGGGGTCACCCTGCTCACCCCGAACGTCCCGGTCTGCACCGACCTGATCTCGATCGGCGCGGGCACCGTGGTCCGCAAGGACGCGTTCCTGTCCGGCTACCGGGCCCGCGACGGCGTGATCGAGATCGGCCCGGTCACCCTCGGCCGGGACGTGCTCGTCGGGGAGAAGACGGTGCTCGACATCGGCAGCACGCTCGGCGACGGCGCCCAGCTCGGGCACACCTCGGCGCTGTACGCGGGCGGATCGGTGCCGGCCGGGCAGTGCTGGCACGGATCGCCCGCCCGGCCGGCCGGCACCGACTACCGGGTCGTCCCGGCGCTGCCGGTGCCGACCGGGCGCCGGTTCTGGTTCGGGACGGCGCAGCTGGTCGCCCTGCTCGCGTTCTCCGCGCCGGTGCTGCTCGGCGTCGCCGCCGCACTGCTCACCCAGGTCCCGGCGTTCGGCGCGCTGGCCGAGACCGACACGCCCCCGACCAGCGGCGCCTTCTACCTGGAGGGGCTGCTCGCGGCCGGCCTGCTGTTCGTGGCCTCGACGCTGGGCGGGCTGCTCGTCGTCGGGACGCTGCCGCGGCTGCTGCGGCTCGCCGTCCGGCCGGACCGGGTGTACCCGCTGCACGGCGTGCACCACTGGCTGCACCGGCTCGTCACCCGGCTGACCAACCGGAAGTTCTTCACCGAGCTGCTCGGCGACAGCTCGTTCGTCGTCGGCTACCTGCGCTGGATCGGCTACCGGCTGACCCCGGTCGTGCAGACCGGGTCGAACTTCGGGATGGCGGTCGTGCACGAGACGCCGTACCTGTGCTCGGTCGGCCGCGGCACCGTCGTCGCCGACGGTCTGTCGATGCTCAGCGCCGACTACTCGGCGTCGTCGTTCCGGCTCTCGCCGGTCTCGATCGGCGCCGACAACTTTCTCGGCAACAACATCGCCTACCCGGCGCAGGGCCGCACCGGCGACGACTGCCTGCTCGCGACCAAGGTGATGGTCCCGATCGACGGGCCGGTCCGCTCCGGCGTCGGCCTGCTCGGCTCGCCCGCCTTCGAGATCCCGCGCTCGGTCGACCGGGACACCGGTCTCGATCTGCCGCCGGACGAGCAGGCCCGCCGGCTCGCCGCCAAGGACGTGCACAACGCCGTCAGCATCGGCCTGCGGCTGCTGACCCGGTGGCTGCACCTGGCCGGGGTGCTGCTGCTGACCACGGCGGCGTGGGACCTGTCGCGCACGGCCGGGGTGCTCGCGTTCCTGCCCCTCCCGGCGGCGGTGCTGCTGTTCACGGTGGCGTTCTACGTGGTCGTCGAGCGGCTCACCGATCCGCTGCAGGTGCTCGCACCGGACGGCCGCTCGATCTACGACCCCGCGTTCTGGCGGCACGAACGCGCCTGGAAGGTGCCGTCCGAGGCGTACTTCACGCTGTTCGACGGCACCCCGCTCAAGCCGGTCCTGTGGCGGCTGCTGGGTGTGCGGATCGGCCGCCGGGTGTTCGACGACGGCTGCTTCCTCACCGAGCGTTCCTTCACCGCGATCGGCGACGGCGCCACCCTCAACACCGGGAGCATCGTCCAGTGCCACTCCCAGGAGGACGGCGCGTTCAAGTCCGACCGCACCGCGATCGGGGCCGGCGTCACGCTCGGCGTCGGCGCCTTCGTCCACTACGGCGTGCGGCTCGGCGACGGCGCGGTCCTCGCCCCGGACTCGTTCCTGATGAAGGGCGAGCAGGTGCCGCCCGGCGCCCGCTGGGGCGGCAACCCCGCCGAGGAGCTCGCCCCCGGCCCGGCACCGGCACAGCCGGCCGACCCGGCCCCCGTCCCCTCGATCCCCGGAAGGCCGATCCGATGACGACACCCGCACGGTCCCGCGACCACTGGCGTCGCGTCCTGGAAGCCGCAGGCCCCACGACGATCCCGCTCTGGTGCACCGATCCGGTACCGGGCACCGCGGTGCACGAGGTCCCGCTGACCGGGACCGCGGTGGCCTGCCCGCCGGACGGCGCGGTGCTGCTGGCCGCGCACGCGGTCGTCCTCGCCGCCCTCACCGGCGAACCGGACGTGCTCGTCGGCTACCGCCCCGAACCCGACGGCCCGGTCCTGCCGTGCCCGGTCGCGGCCGGGGCACCGACCTGGCGGGAACTGCTGGCCGGGGCCCGGGCCGCGGAGAGCGAGCTGCTCGCGCACCGGGAGACCGCCGCCGACGGCGTGCTCGCCGAGCTCGGCCTGCCCGCGATGCCGTTCGGCACGGTGCTCGATCCGGCCGGGGACGGCGGGGACCCGCCGCCCGGCGCGGTGCTCGCGGTCGCGCTCGTCCGGTCCGGCGGGCGGCCGCTGCTGCGGCTGCGGTACCGGACCGACGCCGTCGACGGCGGGTTCGCCGCCCGGATCGCCGGCTACCACCTGACGGCGCTGGACCGGATCGCCACCGCCCCGGACGCCGATCCGCGGCGGCCGGGCCTGCTCTCCGCCGGTGAGCTGCGGTTCCAGCTCGACGGACTGGCCGGACCGGACCGGGAGCTGCCCGACCGCCGCTTCCACGAGCTGTTCGAGGACCGGGCCGCGGCGCACCCGGACGCGGTCGCGATCGAGCTCGGCGACCGGCGCCGCACCTACCGGGAGCTCGACGAGCGGGCGAACCGCCTCGCGCACGGCCTGCTGCGCGCGGGCCTGCGGGCGGAGGACGTGGTCGCCGTCGTCACCGAGCGGAACCTGGACTGGGCGGCCGCGGTGCTCGCCGTGTTCAAGGCGGGCGGGGTGTACCTGCCGGTCGAGCCGCACTTCCCGGCCGAACGGATCGCGACGACGCTGTCCCGGGCGGACTGCCGGTTCGTGCTCACCGAGCCCGGCTCCACCGCGAACCTGGACCGCGCGGCGGCCGCCCGGCCGTCGATGCAGGTCCGGTCGATGGACGATCCGGCCCTCGACGATCTCCCGGCCACCGCGCCCGGCGTCGCGGTGCGCGCCGACCAGCTCGCCTACATCTACTTCACCTCCGGATCGACCGGCACCCCGAAGGGTGCGATGTGCGAGCACGGCGGGATGCTCAACCACCTGCTCGCCAAGATCGAGGATCTCGGCGTCGGCGAGGGGCAGGCGGTCGCCCAGACGGCGCCGCAGTGCTTCGACATCTCGCTGTGGCAGCTCGTCGCGGCGCTGCTGGTGGGCGGGCGCACCGTGCTCGTCGAGCAGGAGCTGATCCTCGACGTCGACCGCTACCTGGACCGGATCGAGCGGGCCGGCGTGCACGTGCTGCAGGTGGTGCCGTCGTACCTGGAGGTGCTGCTGTCCAGCCTGGACGCGCACCCGCGGGAGCTGCCGGACCTGCACACCGTCTCCACCACCGGTGAGGCGCTCAAGGCCGAGCAGGCGCACCGCTGGTTCGCCGCGCGCCCCGGGATCCGGCTGGCGAACGCCTACGGCCTGACCGAGACCTCCGACGACGTCACCCACGAGATCCTGGAGCGGGTCCCGGCGAACGGCCGGATCCCGCTCGGCCGGCCGATCCGCAACACCACGGTGCTGGTGGTCGACGCCGACCTGGAACCGGTCCCGCTGGGCGCACCCGGCGAGATCGTCTGCGCCGGGATCTGCGTCGGGCGCGGGTACGTCAACGACCCGGACCGCACCCGGGCGGTGTTCGTCGACGACCCGCACCGGCCGGGGCGGCGGCTCTACCGCAGCGGCGACCACGGCCGCTGGCTGCCCACCGGCCGGCTGGAGTTCCTCGGCCGCCGCGACGCGCAGGTGAAGGTCCGCGGCTTCCGGATCGAGATCGGCGAGATCGAGAACGCGCTGACCAGGGCGCCCGGGGTGCGCGACGCCGCGGTCGTGGTCGACGGGCGCGGCACCGGCCTGGTCGCGTTCTACTCGGCCACCGGCCCGGTCACCGCGGACGCGCTCCGCGAGCGGCTGGCGGTGACCCTGCCGGAGTACATGGTGCCCTCGGTGTTCCACCGGCTCGACGCGCTGCCGCTCACCCCGAACAGCAAGATCGACACCAAGGCGCTGGCCGCGATCGCCGCCGAGCCGGATCCCGGCGACGGCGTCGAGCCACCCGCCACGCCCACCGAGCGGCGGGTCGCCGCGGTCTGGGCGACCGTGCTCGGCGTCGAGCGGATCGGCCGCGGCGACGACTTCTTCGCACTCGGCGGCAGCTCGCTGTCCGCGGTGAAGGTCGTGCTCGGCCTGGACCGGGTCGTCTCGCTCTCGGAGCTGACCGAACACCCGGAACTGGCCGCGCTGGCCGCGCTCCTCGACCGCCGCACCGGCACCGCCGGCTCGGCCGGCTCTCCCGGCACCGCCGGCTCGGCCGGCTCTCCCGGCACCGCCGGCTCGCCCGGCACCGCCGGGGACCGTCCGCGCACCCCGGCCACCGATCTGCTCAGCACGCCGTGAGCACCGACCGAACGGAGCATCCGATGACCCAGTCCTCCCTGCTCGACGTCGAGATCAGGCCCGGCCGCCCACCGCTGCTCCCGGCGTCGGCGATCCGCGGCATGCCGTGGGAGGAGTTCCGCGGCGCGCTGCGCAGCGCCGTCGTCGAGTACGGCTCGGTGATGGTCCGCGGGTTCGGCCTGACCGGCCCGGACGACGTCGCCGGTGTCTTCCGCGGACTGGCCGACCGGCTGATGACCGAGCGGGAGGCGTTCGCCGCCCGCGACGTCGTCGCCGACGGCGTGTACACCTCCTCGGCCTGGCCGGCCAACCAGCAGATGTGCATGCACCACGAGCTCAGCTACGCGCTCGACGCCCCCGGCCTGATGATGTTCGCCTGCCTCGCCGCCCCGGCCTCCGGCGGCACCACCGGCGTCGCCGACTCGGCCGCCGTGCTCGACGCGCTGCCGCCCGGCGTCGTCGAGCGGTTCGAGCGGGACGGGTGGCTGCTGGTCCGCAGCTACAACGACGAGATCGGGGCGACCGTCGCCGAGTCGTTCGGCACCGACGATCCGGCGGCCGTGGAGGCGTACTGCCGGGCCAACGCGATCGAGTTCGCCTGGCAGCCCGGCGGCGGCCTGCGCACCCGGCAGCGCCGACCCGCCGTGCTGCGCCATCCGGTGACCGGGCGGCGCTGCTGGTTCAACCAGATCGCGTTCCTCAACGAGGCGACGATGGCCCCGGAGGTGCGCGAGTACCTGCTGGAGGTCTACGGGCCGGACGGCCTGCCCTTCACCACCCGCTTCGGCGACGGCGAGCCGCTGCATCCCGAGCTCGTCGAGCTGATCACCGACACCTACGAGCTGCACACCCTGCGCGAACCGTGGCAGGCCGGGGACCTGCTGCTGGTCGACAACGTCCGCACCGCGCACGGCCGGGACCCGTTCGACGGCGACCGCTCGGTGCTCGTCGCGATGGCCGACCCGATCCGTCCCGGCGGGCCGGCGTGACCGCCGGGACCGCCCCGGACGCGGGGCCGGCGCCGGCCGGCCCGCTCGCGCCGCCGCCGTTCGCCGTCGTCGGCGGGGCGCAGGTCGCCGCCGCGCTGGCCGGCCGGGAACGGGAGATCGTCGAGCTGGTCGCGGACACCTACCGGCTGCACGGCGCCGGCGCGACGGTGAACCCGCCGTCGTACTTCCTGCGGTTCCCGGACCGGCCGGCGTCGCGGATCATCGCGCTGCCCGCCTCGCTCGGCGGCGATGCCCCGGTCGACGGGCTGAAGTGGATCTCCAGCTTCCCCGGGAACGTGGCCGCCGGGATCCCGCGCGCCTCCGCCGTGCTGATCCTCAACGACCACGACACCGGCTATCCGTTCGCGGTGCTGGAGAGCTCCATCATCAGCGCCACCCGGACCGCCGCGTCCGCCGCGCTGGCCGCCGACCTGCTCACCCGGGACCGGGCCCGGCCGCTGCGGATCGGGTTCGTCGGCACCGGGCTGATCGCCCGCTACGTGCACACCTTCCTCGCCGGGACCGGCTGGGAGTTCGCCGAGATCGGCCTGCACGACCTGTCACCCGCCGGCACCGACGGGTTCGCCCGCTACCTGGCCCGGACCGGCGCGCCCGGCCGGGTCACCGTGCACGACGACGCCGGGCCACTGGTCCGGGCCGGCGACCTGATCGTGTTCGCCACCGTCGCCGCCCGCCCGCACGTGCACGACCCGGACTGGTTCGCGCACCGTCCGGTGGTGCTGCACGTGTCGCTGCGCGACCTGGACCCGCGGATCCTGCTCGACGCCTGCAACGTCGTCGACGACGTCGAGCACTGCCTGAAGGCCGAGACGTCACCGCACCTGGCCGAGCAGCTGACCGGCGGCCGCGACTTCCTGGACGGCACCCTGGACGACGTCATGTCCGGACGGCTGCGGGTCCCGGCCGACCGCACGGTGGTGTTCTCGCCGTTCGGACTCGGGGTGCTCGACCTGGCCGTCGGGGGGTGGGTGCACGACCGGGTCGCGCGGGACGGTGGGCTGCGGGTGGTCGACGACTTCTTCCACGAGCGGAGCAGGCACGGCTGAGGCCCGGGCGCTCAGTCGTCCGGGATCGTCTCGACCCGCCCGGCAGGGGTGCCGTCGGCGCAGCTCAGGGTGACCCGGACGTCGGCGTCCTCGCCGTCGAACTCGACCTGGTTCGGCGCGAGATCGTCGTCGTCCTCGCGCTCGAAGCCCTGCGCCGGGTTCACCGACACCACGTACGGCGTCCCGCCCTCGCAGCGGACCAGGATCGTCCCGGCCTGCCCGGCCGGGACCACGCCGACCGGCTCCGGCGCCGGCGCCGCCGGGGCGGGGGCGGCCCCCTGCCCGGGCACGGGCGCGGCTCCGGGATCACCGGGCACGGCACCGGGCGCGGCACCGGTCGCCGGTCCGCCGTGCCGGTCCAGCTCGGCCCGGACCTCCTCGGCGGCCAGCGGCTGCACCGTCGAACCGCCGGCCAGGCCGCTGCCGATGGCGCCGACCGCGGTCAGGCCCAGCAGCAGCGCGCCGGCCGCCGCGGCGATCCACAGTCCGGCGGCGAGCCCGATCCGGGTGGTGCGCTTGTTCGGGGGGTTCACCCGCACAGGATGCCCCGGCGGACGGTTAACGCATCCCTAAGGCAGCCCGAAAGCCCGTCCGCGGTGCGCGCCCGGAGCGGTCCGGCAACTAGGTTCTGGATCCGTGGCCCAGATCCTGATCGTCGAGGACGACCCCGCCATCCGTGGCGCGCTGATCCGCGGGCTGGGCGAGCGCGGGCACGCCGTCGACTCGGCACCGACCGCGATGGCCGGGCTGGAGTCGGCCGTCGGGAAGCGGCCGGACCTGGTGGTGCTCGATCTCGGCCTGCCCGACATGGACGGCACCACCATGCTGCGGATGCTGCGCGGCGCCAGCACCGTCCCGGTGATCGTGGCGACCGCCCGCGACGACGAGACGGAGATCGTCGCGGTGCTCGACGCCGGCGCCGACGACTACCTGGTCAAACCGTTCTCCGCGGCGCAGCTGGACGCCCGCATCCGGGCCGTGCTGCGCCGGCTCGGCGACGGCACGCCGGACCCGACCGTCGTCGTCGGAGAGCTGTCGGTGGATCCGCGCTCGCGGCGCGCCCGGCTGGACGGCACCGAGCTGGAGCTGACCCCGCGCGAGTTCGACCTGCTGCACTACCTGGCCGCCCGCGCCGATCAGGTGGTCAGCAAGCGGGAGCTGGTCACCGAGGTGTGGCAGCAGCCCTACGGCGGCGCCGACAAGACCGTCGACGTGCATCTGTCCTGGCTGCGCCGCAAGCTCGGCGAGACCGCGCAGCAGGCCCGCTACCTGCACTCGGTGCGCGGGGTCGGGATCCGGCTGTCCGCCCCGGACGACCCGCCGGGCGGCGGCTGATGCGGCGCCGCATCCTGGTGCTCGTCGGCGCGACCGTGCTGCTGGTGCTGGTGGCGTTCGCCGTCCCGCTGGCCGTGCTGGTGCGGACGGTCGCGGTGGACACCGCGCTGTCCACCGCGACCACCCAGGCGCAGTCGCTGACCCCGCTGGTCGCGACCGCCGACCGGGCCACCATGGAACCCACCGTCGCGCTGGCCGACGACCGCAACGCCGGCGACGTGTCGGTGATCCTCGCCGACGGGACCGTGTTCGGGGCGCCCGCGCCGCGCAGCGACCTGGTCGAGCTGGGGCTGCGCGGGGTCAGCGCGTCGACCGAGGCACCCGGCGGGCGGGAGATGGTGTTCTCGGTGCAGGGCGCGACGGCCGGCAACAGCGTGATCCGGGTGTTCGTGCCGGACGCCGAGCTGACCCGCGGCGTCGCCCGGTCCTGGCTGCTGCTGGCCGGGCTGTCGGTCGTCCTGCTGGCCGGCGGGCTGCTGATCGCCGACCGGCTGGCCCGCTCCCTGGTGGACGCCACCACCGACCTGTCCGGGGTGTCCGAGCAGCTGGCCCGCGGCGATCTCGCCGCCCGCGCCGATCCGGACGCCCCGGCCGAGCTCGGCGTCGTCGCCCGCGCCCTGAACGGGCTCGCCGGGCGGATCTCGGAGCTGCTGCGGGAGGAACGGGAGAACGTCGCCGATCTCGCGCACCGGGTCCGCACCCCGCTGACCGCGCTGCGGCTGGACGCCGAGGCACTGCGCGATCCCGACGAGTCCGGCCGGATCTCGGCCGGGGTGGACGGCGTGCAGCGGGCCGTCACCGGCGCGATCGAGCAGGCCCGGCGGCGCGGCGGCGAGGGCCGGGCCGCGGACGCCGCCGCCGTCGTCCGGGAGCGGGTCGCGTTCTGGCAGGTGCTCGCCGAGGACACCGACCGGGCCGTCACCCTGGACCTGGCCGACGGCCCGCTGCCGGTCGGCTGCGCGCCCGGCGACCTGGAGGCGTGCGTGGACGCGCTGCTCGGCAACGTCTTCGCGCACACCCCGGACGGCACGGCGTTCGGCGTGGAGCTGAGCGGGCGCTCCGCGGGCGGCGCCCGGCTCGTCGTGTACGACGCGGGCCCCGGCCTGCCGCCGGGCACCGACCCGACCTCGCGCGGGGTGAGCGGCGGCGGGTCCACCGGCCTCGGGCTGGACATCGCGCGGCGGACCGCCGACTCGGCCGGGGGGCGGCTGATCCTGTCCGGGCCGCCCGGGGCGGGACTGCAGGTGACCCTGGAGCTCGCCGGGCCGCAGCCCTGAGGGCCGTTACCCTCACCCCGGTGGGACGACGACTGCCCGGTCCGCGCGGGCCCGCCGCGACCCTGGGGACCACCGCCGGCTTCGCCACCCGGCCGCACCACACCCTGCTCGGGCTGCGCGACCGGTACGGCCCGGTCGTCGAGTTCGGGATCGGTCCCGGCCGGCTCGTCGCGGTGTTCGGGGCGGAGGCCTGCGCGTTCGTGTTCGGGCACGACGAGCACTTCAGCAACCACGAGATGTTCGAGTCGGTCGCACCGCTGAGCGGGGACACCGCGCTGCTGCTCAGCGACGGCGAGCCGCACCGCCGACGCCGCCGGATCGCCGCGACCGGGTTCACCCGGCGCAGCATCGCCGGCTACGTCCCCGCGTTCACCGGCAACGCCGACCGGGTCATCGACGGCTGGCGTCCCGGCGACCGCGTCGACCTGCACCAGGAGTTCCGGACGGTGATCCGGCGGGCCACCCTGGAGGTGCTGTTCGGCCCGGACCTGGCCGGCGACGCCGACCGCATCGGCGCGATGCTCGGGCCGCTGCTCGCCTTCGTCGACGGCGACGCCGTGCTGCAGCAGCTGCGCCGCGCCTTCCGGGCCCGCGCCTGGCGGGATGCGCTGGCCGGGCGCGCCGAGGTCGACCGGATCGTCCGCGCCGAACTGCACCGCCGCAGTTCCGACGCGCCCCGGCCGGACCTGCTGGGCAGGCTCGCCACCCCGGTGGACGGCGTGCAGCTCACCGAGACCGAGCTGCTCGACCAGGTCGTCAGCACCGTCGTCGCCGGCTACGAGACGACCAGCGCAGCGATGGCCTGGATGTGCCTGACCGTGCTGGGGGCGCCGGCGATCCGGGACCGGGCCCTGGCCGAGGTGCTCACGACCTGCGGTGACGCCCCGCCCACCCACGACGACCTGCCCCGGCTGCCGTTCCTCGATCAGATCGTGCACGAGACGCTGCGGCTCTACCCACCGGCGTCGATCAGCGGCCGGTACGTGCGGCGCGGGTTCACCGTCGCCGGACACGACATCCGGCCGGGAACCCGGCTGCTGTTCAGCCCGCTGGTCACCCACCGCGACCCGGAGATCTGGGACCGCGCGACCACCTTCCTGCCGCAGCGGTGGGATGCCGGCCGGCCCGGTTTCCGCCGGCCCGGGCCCGGTGAGTTCCTGCCGTTCGGCGGCGGGGCGCACCGCTGCCTGGGGGCGGCGCTCGCCGTCGCCGAGCTCACCGTGCTGCTCGCCCGGCTGGTCGTGCGGGCCGAGCTGGAGCCGGTCCCGGCGCCGGTCCGGCCGGCCGGCTTTCTCGCGATGCGCCCGGTGCACGGGGTACCGGTCCGGGTACGGTCGGTCCGGCCCCGCTGATCCCTAACGCGTCGTTAGGGATCGGGTAGCGCGGTGTTGGTGCGCGCGGCGGCATCGTTCCTCCCGACACGAGCGAGAGCCGCTCACCAGACGTCACGGAGGAAGATCCGAATGCGCACCAGGACGACCGTCGCCGCCGTCGCCGCCACCGGCCTGCTCCTGATCGGCGGGGGCACCGCGCTGGCACTGGGCTCCGGCTCCGGCGCCACCCAGGCCCCGGTCGCGCCGACCGCAGCGACCGCACCCGAGCTGCCCGCCTCCGGCTCTGTTCCCGACCCGGCTCCCGGGGCCGCACCCGGTGCCGGGCCGGCGCCGGTCGCGCCGCAGCCCGCCGTCGACCGGGCGACCGCCGAGCGGATCGCGCTGGAGCTGGCCGGCGGGGGCCGGGTCACCGAGGTCGAGTTCGACCGGGCCGACCGCGATGACGACGACGACCGCGACGACCGCGACCACTGGGAGATCGACATCCGGGACGGCGCCGTCGAGCACGAGATCGACGTGGACGCCGCCACCGGCGAGATCCTCGACCACGACATCGACCGGGACGACGACTGACCCTGCCGGACCGCCTCCGCGAAGATCCCTGTCCCGGGAGTGCCGGGTGCCGTTCGGAGCACCGGCACTCCCAGGACGCGGATCATGGTCCGGGCCCGAGGCCGTCCCGCCAGTCCCGGCCGGAGCCGAGCACCCGCCGGCCGACCGCCTCCTGCGCCATCCGCCGTCCGGCGGCGAACAGCTCGCGGACCGGGCCGCGCAGGCCCGGATCGAGCCACTCGACGTCGGTGTGGTCGGCCGGGCCGGCCGGTGCCGGGCGGCCGTGCGCGAGCAGCGCCCGGTAGAGGCCGGTCGCCGGGCGCACCGCGGGCAGTCCGCCTGCCTGCGCCACCGCGGACGCCCGCGCCGGGATCCGCAGCCCGGCGGCGTCGAGATCGCCGAAGTAGCGGATCGCGGCCGGCGGGTCCGCCGCGAGCGAGGGCACCGACGAGACGAACGCGTTCCCGGCGCCCCAGCCCAGCGTGCCGACCGGGCCCGGATCCGCGCGCAGCGCCAGCAGCAGCGAGTGGAACGTGTCGGCGTTCTCCACGACCAGCAGCACCGGGCCGCCGCCGGGGAGCCGTTCGCGGTGCATCGGCAGCGCGACCCGCTCCGCGCGGAGGATCTGCGGTGTCAGCGGGACGGGCAGGCCCGCGTCGAACGCCTTCTCGTCGCCGGTGATCTCCAGCGCGCGCTCCCGCAGCCCGGCGAGCGGGGCGCGCGTCCCGCCGGCGAACAGCCACCGGTTGACCTGCCGCACCGCCTCCGCGGGGGCCCGCACGGCGGCCGCGGCGCTCAGCTCCGGATGCCAGGGATCGGCTGCCGGGCGCAGAGCGGGGGCCGCGGCCGGCCGGGTCAGCCGCACCGCGCGGGGCAGCGGCGGGCTGCCGTCGTCGGTGGCCGCGGTCGGGATCAGCGCCCCGGCGGCGGCCAGCTCGTCGAGCGCGGCGGCGAGCAGCCGGCGGGCGTCGGCCGAACCGTGCGCCGACGGGACGGCGTCGACGAACGCCCGCCACAGTCCGGCCCGGTCGATCCGGGTCCGGCCGGTGTCGCGCAGGACCGCCAGCAGCGCCGCGGCGGACCCGGCGGGCGTCATCCGGTCCCGGCCGCGTCGTCCGCGGCCGCTCGCACCGCCGGATCGGGCCCGGCCGCAGGTCCGGCAGCCGGTTCGGGGGACGCCACGGGCTCGGCAGCCGGATCGGCCGCCACCGCCGCGGACCCGGCGACCGCGCCGGACGCCGCGGCCGCGGACTCGGCAGCCGGGCCGGTCGGCGCCGCGGGTCCCGCAGCGTCGCCGGTCGGCGCCGCGGCTGCGGCGTCCGGGCGGCGGTAGACCCGCGCGGCGGTGATCCGGCCACCGCCCTCGCCCTCGGGCAGCGAGCGGGTGATCCGCTCGTCGACCGACAGGTACTTGCGGCCCGCGCGCAGGTCGGCGTCGTTGCGCAGCCGGATGAGCAGCGGGAACCCGGACAGCGCACCGGCGTCGAACAGTCCGGTCGTGTAGACCAGCTGCACCCCGAGCGCCTGCGCCACCCCGAACTGCAGCTCCAGCAGGTACCCCGCGGACGCCCGGCCGATCGGGTTGTCCAGGAACAGCACCCCGGCGTGCGCGCGCCTGCCGTGCCCGCGCTGGTGCGCGCGCAGCGCCGCCATCGTGCAGTACAGGACGATCGCCGCGGTCAGCTGCTGGCCGCCGGAGAACACGTCCTTGATCGCGGACACCCGCAGTCGCTCGGTCCGCAGCACCGCGTCCGGCTTGAGCATCTCGACCCGGACGCCCTTCGGCATCGCCGCGCGCACCCCGCGCAGCAGCATCGACATGCCGTCGCGCCGGTCCCGGGCGCGCCCGGAGCCGCCGGCCAGCCCGGAGGCGGTCCGGTCGACGACGACGCCGAGCTCGTGGCGCAGCGCGGCGTCCGGCAGCTCCTCGAACCGGATCCGCAGGAACTGCTGGCCGGACCAGTCGCCGAGGCCGTCGGGCAGCTGGGAGAGCTTCTGCGCGAGCCGGACCGTGCGCAGCGCCTCGCCGACCATCCCGGACAGCCGGGTGACGATGCCGGAGCGGTGCCGCTCGATGTTGCCGAGATCGTCGTCGAGCGAGCGCAGCCGCGGCCGCAGCGCGCCGATCCACTCCCGGGCCAGTCCGGGCATCTCGGTGCGGTCGACCCCGGCGATGTGCCGGTGCACCGGGGAGGAGAGGGTCGCGAACCGCGGGTCCTGGGCGAACCGGGCGACGGCGTCCACGCCGTCGCGCACCTTCCGCTCGGCCCGCGACCGGTCCCCGGTGACCTCGCGCAGCGCCGCCTGGTTCCGCTTCAGTGCGGCGAGCGCCCCGTCGACGTCGCCGTCGAACGGGATCCCGCCCGGCTCCGGGGTGTCCTCCAGACCGTCGACGACGTGCCCGAACCCGCGGGCCAGCTCGACCGCGGTCCGGTGGGCGTCCTCGGCCGTCTGCCGCGCCCGGCGGGCCCGCTCCAGCTCGCGCCCGGCCGCGTCCAGGTCGGCCGACGCCGCGGCGACCAGCTCGCGGCCGTGCTCGGCGTCGCGCGGCTGCTCGTAGGGGTCGATCGGGCGCGGCTCGGCCGGCAGCGACGCCAGCTCCCGGCGGAGCACCTCGACCTCGGTGTTCGCCTTCTGCCTGCGCTCCTCGGCCGCCTCGTAGGCGGCCCTGGCCTGCTCGGCGGCGGCCCGGCGGCTGGTGGCGTCGGCACCGTCGGGGGTGTGCAGGAACGCGGTCGCCGCCTCCACCACCGAGCGGGGCAGGCCGTCGACGGCGATCCGCCTCTCGGCGGCGTCGGCCTCGGCGCGCTCCAGCGCGCCGCGCAGGTCGGTGTCGACGGCGGTCGAGGCGTAGGCGTCGCGGGCCCGCTGGAACGCGTCGCGCAGCTCGGCGAGCGAGGCTCCGGCCGGCCCGTCGGTACCGGTGGCCGGCTCGGGGGCCTCCTCCAGCGGGAGCGCGGCCGCCTCGTCCCGCACGGTCGCCGCGATGCTGCGCTGCCGGTCCCGGGTCTGCTGTGCGGCGGCGGCCTCCCGGCCCGCCCGGTCGGCGGCGGCGCCCGCGGCGTCGGCCTCCTCCCGCAGCCGGCCGGTGTCGGCGGCGCCGGTGCGGCGGCGCTCCTCCAGGCCGGGCCGGCGGGCGAGCTCCTCGCGCAGCGCGGTGAGCGCCTCGGCGCGCCGGCGGGCCGCGGCGACGACCCGCTCCAGCTCGGGGCGGTCGGCGGTGAGCCGGTCGGCCCTCTCGTCGAGCCCCGCGACCTCGGCGCGGGCCTGCTCGTAGGCGCCGGCGGCGGCGGTCCGGGCGGCCTCGGCGTCCCGGGCCGCCGCGGTCAGCTCGTCGAGCGTCGGACGGCGGTCCCGCAGCGCGGTGAACCGGTCCCGCAACCGGCGGTCCTGCTCGGTCAGGTCCTCCAGCGCGGCGATCCGGGCGGCCCGCTCCGCGGTCTCGGCGACCAGCCGGACGCGGACCTCCTCGGCGGCGTCCTCGTCGTGCAGCGCCGGGTTCGGCGGGACGACGAACTCGATCCCGGGCGCGACGGCGTCCGCCGCGGTCAGCGCGGCGGTGGAGCCGACGGCGACCAGGCAGGCCGGCAGCAGCCGGGCCCCGACGAGCTCGTCGCGGGCCCGGGCGGCGTCGGCCGGCTCGTTGAGCAGCACCCCGCCGGCCAGGTGCGGCAGCCGGTCGAGCACCGCCGCGCGGTCGCCGGCCGGGAGCATCGCCAGGTAGCGGCGCCCGGACCAGGCGGTGATACCGGCCTTCTCCAGCACCTGCAGCACCGACTCGATCTCCGGCGGATCGGGCAGCAGGCCGCCGTCGCCGAGCGCGGCCAGTGCGCGCTCGTCGCGGCGCTGGTCACCGAGCAGCGCGGTCCGTTCCCGCTCGGACCCGCGGATCGCGGTGCCGAGCGTCTCGACGACCAGCGCCGCGTCGGCGTCCGGGCGGACCGTGTCCAGGCCGAGCAGCTCGGCCGGGCGGACCTCACCGGCCAGCTCGTCGCTCTCCCGGGCCGCGGTGGCACGGACGGTCTCCGCGGTCGCGGCAGCGGCCCGGGCGGTGGCGGCCGCGTCCTGGGCCGCGGTCCGGCGCTCCTCGGCCGCCCGGCGCTCCTCCCGGATCCCGGCGGCGGCGCCGTCGGCGTCGGCCAGTGCCGCGGCGGCCGCGGTCGCGTCCCGCTCCGCGGCGGGGGCCTCGTGCTCGACGTCGTCGGGTCCGGAACCCTCCTTCAGGTGCCCGGCGGCGACCGCGGCCGCGATCCGCCGGTCCAGGTCGGCGAGCGCCTCGACGGCCGCCGACACCGAGCTCTCGGCGCGGGCGGCGGCGGCGGTGCGCTGCACCTGCTCGGCGCGGGCGGCGGCGGCCCGCTCCTCGGCGTCGGCGCGGGTGTCCTCGGCGGCCTCGGCGGCCGCCTCCGCCTCGGCCGCGGTGCGCAGCAGCGACGCGGCCAGCTCCCGGGCGGCGTCCTGCCGGGCCTGCAGCGCCGGGCGGGCCTTCTGCTCCTCCTCGTCGACCCGGGCCCGCAGCCGGCCGGCCTCGGCGGCCGCGACCCGGTGCGCGAGGACCGGTTCGACGGCGTCCCGCGCGGTCGAGACGGCCGCCGTCCCGTCCCGCTCCCGGGTGGCCGCGTCGGCGGCGGCGACCGCCGCGTCGACGGCCAGCACCGCGGTCAGCCTGCGCAGCTCGCCGACGGTGTCCTGCAACCGTTCGGCGACCCGGGCCGCCTCGTGCTCGGCGGCGACCGCCGCCTCGGCCTCGGTCGCGGTGCCGGCCGCGCGGGTGGTCTCGGCGACCCGGCGGGCGGCGATGGACTCGGCGGTGCTCCGCAGCGACTCCCGGGCGGCGCTCTCCGCGGCCCGCGCGGCCACGGCGGCGTCCTCCGCGGCGACCATCGGTTCGAGCAGCCCCAGGGTGCCGTCGACGAACTCGCGCTCGGACTCGAGCTCCTCGCGCTGAGCCAGCCGGTCGGCGTACCCGGCGACCAGCTCGGCGACGTTCTGCGGCTCCTCCGGATCGAGCACGGCGCGCAGCAGGAAGTCGACGAACGCCTCGTCGCTGGAGAACGAGAACGCCTCCGCCGCCTCGCCCTCGCCGGCGTTCATCGCCCGCTGGTAGCGGAACAGCTCCGGATCCAGGCCGACGTCGACGAGATGGCGGGTCCAGTCCCGGTGCCCGGTCTCCCAGGCCAGCTCGGACTCCGGGTGGTCGCGGTGCGCGGTGTGCAGCCGTTCCCGGAACGACGCGAGGGTGATCCGTTTCCGCTCGTGGGTGAAGGGCAGGTCGTCCATGCCGAACCCGGGCACCGGCCGGAAGGCGTACCAGGCGTCGGCCAGCTTCTCCGGGTCCGACGAGGCGACGTACCCCCGCCACTCCGACACCTTGCCGGTGACCAGCAGCGCACCCGTCCCGACGTGCATCCACTCGCAGACGACGTGCGCGACGTCCTCGGCCAGTACGAAGTTCTCCAGCACGGTGGTACTGGTCGTCCCGACCACCTGACGCCGGCCGGGCAGCAGCACCGAGAAGATCAGCTTGAGCAGGACGGACTTCCCGCCGCCGTTCTCCAGGAACAGCACCGAGGCCGGCGACGGCCGCCGCGGGGTGCTGCGGTCGATCGCGTCCGGGGCGAACAGGTCCTCCTGGACGGCCACCTTCACCGGCCGTCCGACGCCCCGCAGGTCGAGCGAGACGTCCTGGTAGCGGGCCGCGGTCGGGCCGACCGAGAAGAGCCGGGCCCGGGTCAGCTCATACATCGGGGCCGTCCGTTCCGGCCGCCGGGACCGGGGTGTCCTGCGGCGCGGGTCCGCTCACCGGGTGCGCGATCTCGTCCGGCGCGGGACCGCTGTCGAACGCCCCGGCCGGCTCCGCCACCAGCGAGCCCGCGGCCGCACCGACCGGGAGCACGTTCAGCGACAGCAGCTCGTCGAACGCCCGCTGGGCGGCCAGCTCTCGGACCTGGACCTGGTAGCGGGGCGTCGTCCGGTAGGCGCCCTCGGCGCCGACCGGCACCAGGAACCCCTGGTCGGCGAGGAACCGCAGGGCCTTCCCGACGATGCCGCGGGTGGTGGACTCGCCGGCCCGGCCGTCCTTGGTCGCGGTGGCCTCCGGGCGGCGCAGCCACACCCGCCAGACCTCCTCGAGCTGCGGCGCGTCCGACTCCGGATCGGCCGGGCCCGCGGCGCGCTCGTTCAGCACCCGGCACGCCTCGCGGACGGCGCCGTCGACCAGCTCCACCGAGACGCGGCCGACGTAGGAGTCGTCGCCCAGGTCGTCGGGCCGCGGGAACGCCAGCGCGGCGACGGCGAGATGCGCGATGCCGTGCAGCACCTTGTCGGCGGCCCGGTTGGTCAGCGCCGTCCGGCGGGCGTAGCTGTCCATCCGGATCTCGAACACCGAGCCCTCGGTCGCGGCGAGCACGATGCCCGGCGCCGGATCGACGGCCAGCACCACCAGCCCCAGTCCGGAGGCGATCCGCTGCACGGTGTCGCGGAACTCGTCGTCCTCCCGGTAGCGGCGCACCAGCTCGGCGTAGTCGGGATCGCGGCCGGGCAGCGCCTTGGGCCGCATCCCGTACGCGACGAGCCGGGCGGCGGTCTCGGTGTCAGCCACGCGGTCCCACCCGGCGCTCCCCCTCGACGCCGGCCGCGGCGAGCAGCAGATCGGCGCCGCCGTACTCCGGGTCGTCGAGCACGGTGCCGTCGTCGACCGCGATCAGCACCGATGGGTCGCCCTGGGTGCGGGCGGTGCCGATCGCCGTCCCGACGGCGTGCAGCGCGCGCAGCGCGACGAGCTGCGGCAGGTCCGGGCCGGCCGCCCGGGCCCGGGTGAGCGCCTCGGACAGCCGCACCGGCTGCTGCCCGGACGCCGGGAACACGTCGTCGACGAGCCGCCACGCCTGCTCCCCGAACCGCTCCCGGGGCTGCGGCGCCAACTCGGGCTCGGGCACCTCGGAGCCGAACGGGTCCCGGTCGGTCGGCGGGGTCAGCAGCGTCTCGACCAGCCCGCCCAGGCTCGGCACCGACGGGTTCGCCACCCCGGTGCCGGCCGTGAACCAGGCGGTCACCGGGTCGTTCGCCGTGCCGACCCGCAGGCCGAGCGCGGGCCGCAGGAGCTGCCCGAAGACGTCGACCGATGCCCGTCTCGGCTTCCCGGAGAACTGCTGGCGGTCCTGCTCGGCCCGGAACGCCGATCCGGCCTCCTGCAGCCGGGCCTGCAGCTGGGTGTGCCGCTGGATGCAGTCGTCGACGACCTCGACCAGCTCGGCGGCCTGCCTGCGGCGCTCCGGCTCGACGGCCTCGTCGCGGGCGTCGGCGATGTTCGCCTTGATCACGGTCTCGGCGCGGTAGCGGGCCTCGATGTGGGTGAGGGCCTCGTCGAGCAGCTGCGGGACGGCGTCCAGCCAGTCCACCGAGCGGACGTCGCGCCGGGTCGCCTCCAGCTTGCGGCGCAGCGACTCGGCGTACTGCACGGTGCGGTAGCGGGCCTGCTCGGCGGCCAGCCGCGCGTCGCCGAGCCTGCCGCGCACGATCAGCGTCTCCAGCTTCGTCTCGGCCGCCTCCTGGGCCGACTCGACGTCGGTGTCCAGCGCCCCGACCAGCACGTTGATCGCCTCGTCGGAGGCGCGCAGGTACACCCCGCCGTCCGGCGCGGCGACCTCGACGAGCAGCTTGAAGTCGAACCGGCGGCGCTGGTAGCGGCCCTGGGCGTCGGTGCTGCCGTACTCGACGGCGAAGCCGCGGTCGATGCTGCCGACGTTCACCAGGTTGTCGATCACCCACTGGGCGACCCTGGCGTGCTCCGCGCGGGGCGCCTGCGGCGCCTGCGCGGCGACGAAGGGCAGCAGCCGCCGGACGATCTCGGCATGGTCGGCGCCGTGGTCGAAGTCCATCGCGAGGGTGACCTGGTCGATGGCCTGCAGCCCGATCTCGGCCATCTGGTAGCCGGCCGCGTCCCAGTCCAGCCGGCCCTTGCGGGCGTCGAGGTCGTGCAGCGGCGCCGTGCAGGCCAGGGCCTTCAACCGCCGTGCCACGCCCTCGTCCGGACTGATGGTCGACACCCCGACGACTGTAGTGAGGGGGCCGGTGGCCGTCCCCCACCGGGCGTGCGGGCCGGCCCGGTGCGGCCGGGGCACGACGCCGACCGAGCACGGTCCCGGTTCATGGACCGCCGGTGAGCAGCGAGCCGTAGGAGGGCCGGTCCGGCGCGGCGTCCGCGGCGAGCAGCGCGTGCGCCACCGCGCGGGCGGTCACGTCCGCCGCGACGGCCTGGAGCAGGTAGGTGGCGTCCGGGTCCGGTGCGGGCCCGGTGCCGGTGGCGAGCGCGAAGGCGCAGTCACCGTCCCGGATCGTGTGCACCGGGTGGATCGCGCGGGCCAGGCCGTCGTGCGCCGTCGTCGCGAGCCGGGTGCAGCCCGCCTTGTCCAGGGTGGCGTCGGTGGCGACGACGACCAGCGTGGTCGCGGTGCCCGGCGAGGGTGCGTGCGCGGCGTACAGCTCGGCGATCCGGGCCCGGGCGGCCGGTGCCGGCAGGTCGGCGGGGAACTCGCCGGGAAGCCCGGACCGGGCGCCCAGCAGCTCGCCGGTCCGCGGATCGACGCCGGACCCCGCGGAGTTGAGCACCACCAGCGCGGCGACCGTGGCGCCGGTGCCGAGCACCGCGGAGGCGGTGCCGATCCCGCCGCGCAGGCCGCCGGAGACGGCGCCGGTCCCGGCCCCCACCGAACCCTGCGGCACCGGTCCGTCGTGTGCGGCGTCGTAGGCGGCGGCGCCGGTCGCGGCGGTGGGGCGGACGGCCGGGTCCCCGCCCCGGCCGAGGTCGAACACGACCGCGGCCGGGACGATCGGGACGACGGCGCCGGGCACCGGGAAGCCCTCGCCGTCGCGTTCCAGGCGGGCCATCACACCGGAGGCGGCGTCCAGCCCGAAGGCGCTGCCGCCGGACAGCGTGATCGCGTGCACCCGCTGCACGGTCGCGGTAGGCGCCAGCAGGTCGGTCTCCCGGGTGCCGGGCGCCGCACCGCGGACGTCGACGCCCGCGACGGCGCCGCCCGGCGGGGCGAGCACCACGGTGCTGCCGCTGCGGGCCCCCGGCCCGGTCAGCCCGGCGTGCCCGACCCGCAGGCCGGCGACGTCGGTCAGCCCGTTCGTCGCACCCGCCCGCAGCCGCGCTCCGTGCAGGATCAGCCCTTCTTCTTGCCGCCGCGGGCCCGCCGGACGACCAGGAAGACCAGCGCCAGCAGGCCGATGCCGCCGAGCACCGGCGCGAGCCGCTTGAGCACCGGCGCACCCGCCGAGTCGAGCAGGTCGATGGCCTCGACCGGGCTGCTCTGCGGCTGCCGGGGCGCGGCCGGCTTCGGGGCCGAGGTCGTGGCCGCGGACTCACCCGCGGCCGGCGGCACCGCCGGGATCGGGCTGGTCTCGTCGGCGGCGTGCTTCGGGCCCGCGCCGTTGGAGGTCGCGGCGCCGCCCGGACCGGTCAGCTTGTCCGCCACGCAGGAGGCGAACTGGCCGATGATCTTGTCGGCGACGTCGGAGATGACCCCCCGGCCGAACTGGGCGGGGCGCCCGGTGACGGTCATGTCGGTGACCATCGTGACCGAGGTCTTGTCCGGGCCGTCGGCGACCATGGTGCCGGTGACGACCGCCTTGGCGGTGCCGTTGCCGCGGGCGTCCCGGCCCGAGGCGTCGATGACGACCTTGTGGTTGGCGTCGTCCCGGTCGATGTAGGTGCCCTTGCCCTTGTAGGTCAGCGAGATCGGGCCCAGCTTGACCTTGACGGTGCCCTGGAACGAGTCGCCCTCGTACTCGGTCAGGGTGGCCCCGGGGAAGCACGGCGCGATGAGCTCCGGGTCGTTGAGCGCCTTCCAGGCGTCCTCGATCGGCGCCGCGATCGTGAACTTGTTCTCCAGCTGCATCTTTCGTCTGCCTCCTCGTGCGAAGGGGCGCCGGCCCGGGAGGTGCTCCCCGGCCCGGCGCCCCTTCGGCGTGCTACTGCGAACGTCAGCGGTGCTCAGCCGGCCGCGGCCAGCACGGCCCGCCCGGTGAGCACCTTCGCCAGGTGCTCACGGTAGTCGGCTGCGGCGTCCGCGTCACTCGGAGCGGAGGTCCCTTCCGTGGCGTGCTCGGCCGCCGCCTTCGCGACGTCCGGGCCTGCCGCCTGCCCCACCAGGGCCTGCTCGACCCCGGTCGCCCGGATCGGCACGTTCCCCATGTTGGTCAGACCCACCCGGGCCTCCGAGATGGTGCCGCCGTCCACCTTGAGCGCCACCGCGACGGCGACCATCGACCAGGCCTGGGCGACCCGGTTGAACTTCTCGTAGTGGGTCTTCCAGCCGGTGTACTTCGGGAACCGGACCATGGTGAGGATCTCGCCCTCGCCGATCGCGGTGGTGAAGTAGTCCTGGAAGAACTCCGCGGCGGGCACCAGGCGGGTGCCGCCGGTGCCGAGGATGACGAACTCGGCGTCCAGCGCCAGCGCCGCCGCCCCGAGGTCACCGGCCGGGTCGGCGTGCGCGAGGGCGCCGCCGAGGGTGCCGCGGTGGCGGACCTGCGGGTCGGCGACCGTCTCGGTGGCCTGCGCGATCAGCTCGACGTGCTGCTTGATCAGGTCGTTGCGCATGACCTCGTGGTGGGTGGCCGTCGCGCCGACCATCACGTACTGGTCGTCCTCGCCGATCCGCTTGAGCTCGGGGATCCCGCCGAGGTCGATGACGGTGCTGGGTGCGGCGAGCCGCAGCCGCAGCACCGGCAGCAGGCTCTGCCCGCCGGCGAGGATCTTGGCGTCCTCCCCGGCCGACTGCAGCGCCTGCACGGCCTCCTCGACCGACGAGGGCCGGACGTAGTCGAACTTCGCCGGGATCACTGGACCTCACCCTTCGGGTTGTTCGGGTCGATGGACCCCAGGCCGGCGCCCGGGGAGTGGGTGGTGCTCGGCGTCTGCTGCACGGAGTGGCCCTTGGCCACCTGCAACGCCCGCCAGACCCGCTGCGAGGTGGTCGGCATCTCGATCTCGCTGACGCCGAGGTGCCGGATCGCGTCGAGCACGCCGTTCACGATCGCCGGGGTGGAGGCGATGGTGCCCGCCTCGCCGACGCCCTTCACACCGAGCGGGTTCGTCGTCGACGGGGTCGAGACGGTCTCGGTGGTGAAGCTCGGCAGGTCGGCCGCCGACGGCACCGTGTAGTCGACGAACGTGGCGTTGACCAGGGTGCCCTGGTCGTCGTAGTTCGCCTCCTCGAACAGCGCCTGCGCGATGCCCTGGGCGAGGCCGCCGTGCACCTGGCCCTCGACGATCAGCGGGTTGATCACGTTGCCGATGTCGTCGACGCAGACGTAGTTGCGCAGGGTGACCCGGCCGGTGTCGGTGTCGACCTCCATCGCGGCCAGGTGGGTGCCGTGCGGGAAGGAGAAGTTCTCCGGGTCGAACACGGCGTCGGAGTCCAGCGAGGGCTCCATGCCCTCCGGGTAGTCGTGCGCCATGAACGCGGCGAACGCGATCTCCTGGATCGCCTTGCCCTTGTCGGTGCCCTTGACGGTGAACTGGCCGTTCGCGAACTCGAGGTCGTCCTCGGACGCCTCCAGCAGGTGCGCCGCGATCTTGCGCGCCTTCTCCACGACCTTCTCGGCCGCGTTGACGATCGCGATGCCGCCGACCACCAGGGACCGGGAGCCGTAGGTGTCGAGCCCCTTCGGCGCCACCTGGGTGTCGCCGTGCAGGATCTCGACGTCCTCGAACGGCACGCCGAGCTTGTCCGCGACGATCTGCGAGAACGCCGTCTCGTGGCCCTGCCCGTGCGCCGAGGCGCCGGTGGTGACCTCGACCTTGCCGGTGGCGAGCATCCGGATGCTGGCGGCCTCCCAGCCGCCGGCGCCGTAGTCCAGCGAGCCGAGCACCCGGGACGGGGCGAGCCCGCACATCTCGGTGAAGGTCGAGATGCCGATGCCGAGCTGCACCGGGTCGTTGTTCTTGCGCCGCTCCTCCTGCTCGCGGCGCAGGCCGGCGTAGTCGAACAGCTCCATCGCGCGCTGCGTGGCCTGCTCGTAGTTGCCGGTGTCGTAGGTCAGGCCCACGACGGTGGTGAACGGGAACTCCTCGTGCGCGATCCAGTTCTGCTCGCGCAGCTCCATCGGGTCCCGGCCGAGCTCGACGGCGAGCTCGTCCATGATCCGCTCGATGCCGAAGGTGGCCTCCGGACGCCCCGCTCCCCGGTAGGCGTCGGTGAGCGTCTTGTTGGTGAAGACGTTCGAGCAGGTGAACTTCAGCGCCGGGATCTTGTAGATGGCGTTGAACATGAACGCGCCGAGGATCGGCACACCCGGGCCGACCAGCCCGAGGTAGGCGCCCATGTCCGCGTAGAGGTGCACGTCCAGGCCGGTGATCGTGCCGTCCCGCTTGGCGGTGATCGTGAGGTCCTGGATCTGGTCCCGGGCGTGGTGCGCGGTGAGCATGCACTCGCTGCGGGTCTCGGTCCACTTGACCGGCTTGCGCAGCTTCTGCGCGAGCAGCACGCAGAGCATCTCCTCGGGCAGCACACCGATCTTGCCGCCGAAGCCGCCGCCGACGTCGGGGGCGATCACCCGCAGCTTGGACTCGGGGACCCCGAGGGTCACCGTGGTCATGGTGCGCAGGATGTGCGGCACCTGGGTGGCGGCCCAGATGGTCAGCTGCTCGCCGGTCGGGTCCACGACGCAGGAGCGGGGCTCCATGAACGCCGGGATCAGGCGCTGCTGGCGGAACCGGCGCTTGACCACGATCTGGTCGTCGTCGGCCTCGGCGGTCTTGATCGCCTCGCCGATGTCGCCACCGGTGCCGGCCGCCGCGGAGTCGAAGATCCAGGTGGCGGAGACGTTGCTGCCCAGGTCCGGGTGCACCAGGTCGGCACCGTCCTGTGCGGCGGCCTCCATGTCCAGGACCGGGTCGAGCGGCTCGTAGTCGACCTCGACGAGCTCGGCGGCGTCCCGGGCCGCGGCGGCGGACCGCGCGACGACGACGGCGACGCCCTCACCGGAGAAGTTCACCCGGCCGACGGCGAGCACCGGGCGCTGCGGCGCCTTCTGGTCCGGCGTGATCGGCCACGCGCAGGGCAGGCCGACCTCCTCGGCGCCCAGGTCGGCGGCGGTGAACACGCCGAAGACGCCGGGGGCCTTCTCGGCCTCGGACTTGTCGATCGAGGTGATCGTCGCCCGGGCCAGGGTCGAGCGGACGACCGCGATGTGCAGCGTCCCGGGCGGGGTGATCGAGTCGGTGTAGCGGGAACGACCGGTGATGAGGCGCTCGTCCTCCTTGCGGACGCGCGCCTTGCCGATCTCTGCTGTGGTGGGTTCGGCGGTCGTGGTCAACTCAGTTCCCTCCCGCGACCGGGGTGGCCGTCTGGCCGGCGGGGGCCTGGGCGCCCGGCTTCATGTTCTTCGCCGCGGACTGCACCGCCCGCACGATGTTCTGGTAGCCGGTGCAGCGGCACAGGTTGCCCTCGATGCCCTCCCGGACCTCCTGCTCGGTCGGGTCGGGATTGTCGCCGAGCAGGTCGACCGCAGCCATGATCATTCCCGGCGTGCAGTAGCCGCACTGCAGGCCGTGGCACTCCCGGAACGCCTCCTGCACCGGGTGCAGGTTCCCGTCGCGGGCGAGGCCCTCGATGGTGGTCACCTCGCCGCCGTCGGCCTGGACGGCGAGGACCGAACAGGACTTCACGCTCTGCCCGTTCAGACTCACGGTGCACGCACCGCAGTTGCTGGTGTCGCAGCCGATCAACGTCCCCGTCTTGCCCAGCGTCTCCCTCAGGTACTGCGCGAGCAACATGCGGGGCTCGACGTCGTCGGCGTAGTTCACGCCGTCGACGGTGACCCGGACCTCTGTCATGAACTCTCACTCCTCGTACGCGACCACGCACTCGGTCGCGCGGGGTCTACCGGGGACTGGTCGAGGTACACCGAGCGCGGTCGCGACCGCGTCGGCGCGCCTACCATCTGCCGTCACGCGTGTGGCGGCGCCCACATCACACTCCCGATCATGCGGGCAGGCAAGGCGGACGGCCGAGGCGCCGTGACCGGTCGGACGGCGTGTCGTGGGCGTGACCGGAGCCACTCGGGCGACCCGGCCGCACCCGCGGAGACGATCTCGCGAAGAGGCCGCAGAATCGGATCCGTGGCGAGGCGGGAATCACTCGTTCAGACCAACCCGGACGGAGTGGTCCGGCGGCTGCGTATCAGGTCAGCCTAACCTACGTCAGCGACGTGGTCCAGGGCCGGTCGGACGCAGCGGTGCCGTCGTCCGGTGGCGCCAGGCCCCCCACCAGAGCCCCGCGCCGTAGGCCAGGTCGTCGAGCCGGTGCGCGACGAGATGACCCACCGGGGAGATCCGCACCCGCGGGTCCCGGTCCCGGTGCAGCCACCAGTCCGCCAGCCCCTCGGCGAGCGCCGCCGCCAGCACCGTCGTCCGGGCCCGGGCGGAGAACGGCAGCGCGAGCGCGGCCACCGGCCAGAAGTGCCTGGTCAGCCCGGACGCGCACTGCCACAGCGCGCCGGAGAGCCCGAGCGCGGTGAGCCGGGCCGCGCTGCGCCGCGGCCGCTCCAGGCGGGTCAGCTTGCGGGACAGCCGATCCGTCGCCACCGCGGTGACGACGGCGGCGACCGCGGTCGCGCCGCGGCGCCGGGCGAGCAGCAGCAGGCAGACCGCCGCCGTCCAGCCGGAGAGCACCATCGGTGGCACCGCGCCCGGATGCCGCAACGCCAGCGGGGCCGCACCGGTGCCGTAGAACGCCTTGCGGCGCAACCACTCCGCCGGATCGGTGCGATGGTCGTGGGCGACCCGGGCGGCCGGCTCGAAGCGCATCGCCCAGCCGGCGGCGTGCAGCCGCAGGACCAGGTCGACGTCCTCGGCGACGTGCATCGCCGGGTCGAACGCCGCCGCCCCGACGGCCGCCACCCGGACCAGCATCGCCGCGCTGGGCACGTAGGCGACCCGGGAGCGGGGCACGATCAGCGCCGGATCGGGCCCCAGGTCCAGTGAGGACCGGACCGCCTCGTACCGGCCGACCAGCCCGCGCAGGCCGGTGCCCGCGGCCGGGTCGAGCGCGACGATCCGCGGCGCGACCAGCCCGACCGCAGGATCGGCGAGATGGGCGAGCAGCGGTTCCAGCCAGCCCGGCTCGGGCACCACGTCGGAGTCGAGGAACACCACGAACGGGGTGCGCGCCGCGCCCAGCCCGGCGTTGCGCGCCGCCGCCGGGCCGCGGCTGGCCGCGTGCCGCAGCACCCGCCCGCCGGCCGCCTCGACGCTGCGGCGCAACGGTTCCGGCTCGGTCGAGCCGTCGTCGACGACGATCAGCCCGCCCAGCTCGCCGATCGGGAGCGCCGCCAGCAGCGCGTCCAGCGGCCGGTCCCGGACCGGCACCACGACGGTCACCTCGGCCGGTCCGTGCGGTCCGGCATGCGGTCCGGCCCCCGGCCCGGCATGCGGGCCCGCCGCTCCGGCGTTCGGCCCCGCCGGCCCGGCGTGCGGGCCCGTCTCCCCGGCGTTCGGCCCCGTCGCTCCGGTGTGCGGCCCCGTCGCTCCGGCGTTCGACCCCGCCGGCCCGGCGTGCGGCCCCGTCTCCCCAGCGTTCGGCCCCGTCGCTCCGGCGTGCAGGCGGGTCTCCCCGGCGTTCGGCCCCGTCGCTCCGGCGTGCGGGACCGTCCGCGGCACCGGATGCGCCAGCCCGGCGTCGAGCAGGGTGCGGGCCAGCGCCCGGTGTGTCGGCCCCTCGACGACCAGCGTCCCGCCGGGCGGGGGCAGCAGCTCCCGGGCGCGGGCGGAGAGGTGGACCAGCCGCGGCGGGGCGCCGCCGAGCAGCGCCGCGCCGCCGTCGATCGGGCGGGCCCGCCGGTCCAGCCGCACCCGGAACCCGTCCGGCAGCCTGCGGTCGGCCGGGGCCGCCGGCGCGGCGGCGGAACGGTCGGGGCGGGTGTCGGCGGCGGTCACCGGAGGAGCGTTCCATCCGCGGGGGCCGCGGTCGACTCCCCGGCGGGACGGGCAGCACACTCCTGCGCATGCCCGATCTCCTCCCCCGCTACGGCACCGCGACCCTCTCCGAGGTCGTGCCCGCGCTGCTGCACGCGATCGGCTCCCCGCTCGACGACCGGCCGCCCGCGTTCACGCTGCCCGCCGCCAGGGCCGCCGTGCTGCTGCTGGTCGACGGGCTCGGCCACGAACTGCTCCGCGCGCACGCCGCCGACGCGCCGGTGCTGGCCGGGCTGGCCGACGCCGGGCCGCTGACCGTCGGGTTCCCCTCGACCACCCCGATCAGCCTGACCTCGCTGGGCAGCGGCCTGCCGCCGGGCGCGCACGGCACGCTGGGCCTGAGCTTCCGGGTGCAGGGCCGGCTGCTCGACGCGCTGAGCTGGGCCGAGGGCCGGCACGACCTGCGCGAGACGCTGGTCCCCGAGCAGGTCCAGCCGCAGCCGACGGCGCTGGAACGGGCCGCCGCGGCGGGCGTCGACGTCCGGGTGGTGTCGCACCGGCAGTTCCGGACGTCCGGGCTGACCCGGTCCGGGCTGCGCGGCGGCGAGTACCGCGGGGTGGCGGCGCTGGGCGACCTGACCGCCGAGATCCTGTCCGGTGTGGACGACCGGGTGCCCGGTCCCCGGCTGGTGTACGCCTACCACGCCGATCTCGACCATCTCGGGCACGTGTACGGCCCCGGCAGCCCGGCCTGGCGCTGGCAGCTCCGGCAGATCGACGCCCTGGTCGGGATGCTGCTCGACGCGCTGCCCGCCGGCACCCTGTTCGCCGTCACCGGCGATCACGGGATGGTCACCGTGGACCGGATCGTCGACGCCGACGTCTCCCCCGAGCTGCAGGCCGGCGTGGCGCTGCTGGGCGGCGATCCGCGGGCCCGGCACGTCTACACCGAGCCCGGCGCGGCCGCCGACGTGCTGGCCGCGTGGCGGGCGGTGCTCGGCGACGACGCCGCGGTCGTCCCGCGCGAGCAGGCCGTCGCCGACGGCTGGTTCGGGCCGGTCGAGGACCGGGTGCTGGACCGGATCGGGGACGTGGTCGTCGCGCTGCGCGGCACGGCCGCGGTGGTGCGCAGCGAGGTCGAGCCCTACCTGGCGTCGTTCCCCGGGCAGCACGGGTCGTTCACCGCCGCCGAGCAGCTCGTGCCGCTGCTGATCCGCTGAACCCCACCGAGCCCCGCCGATCCCCGCCGAGCCCGCCGAGCCCCGCCGAGCCCGCCGAGCCGGCTGGGTCCGCCGATCCCCCGGACCCGGCTGACCCGCTGTGCCCGGCAGGTCGGTGGATCTGCGGACCCCGGCCGGCCGCCGGTGGGTGAGGATCCCGGCATGCGGCAGCGGTGGACGGCGGTGGCGGGCGCGGTACTCCTGGTCGCCGGGCTGGTGGTGGTCGCCGCGACGGCGGCCGGCCGGTGCGCGGCCGGCGGTGACCCGGGCCCGATCGCCGGGGCGGGATCCGGCGCCGACGCCACATCGGCCCGGCAGCTCACCGCCGAGGCGGAGTCCGCCGCGGTCGCGACGCTGGCCGCGGCCGGGATCCCGGCCACCCCGCGCTGGGGGCTGTGGAGCGGGGTGCGCGGCGAGGACGGGACGGCGCTGCCGGAGATCACCGACGTCGCGGTGGCCGGCGACCGGGTCGTGACGGCCCAGCTCGGCGACGACGACCGGCGGCTGCTCGCCGGGTACGCCGTCGCGGACGGGACGCCGCTGTGGTCGGCGGCGCTGCCCCGCGGCCGGTACGAACCGGCGCTGCTGCTCACCGGCGGACCGGCACCGGACGACGGCGGACCGGCACCGGCGGACGGCGCAGCGCCGGCACCGGCGGACGGCGCAGGGCCGGCGACGGCGGACGGCGCAGGATCGGCACCCGGCGACGGGGCCGGGGCCGGGGCCGGCGACGGCGCCGGGGCTGGGGCCGGGGGCGGGGCCGGGGCCGCACAAGACGGCGGCGCCGGACCGGCACCGGGCAGCGGCGCCGGACCGGCACCGGGCAGCAGCGCCGGACCGGCATCGGCGGCCGGCGGCGGATCGGTGCTGGTGCTCGGCGGCGGCGCGGTCTCGGCGTTCGATCCGGCGTCGGGCGAGCTGCGGTGGTGCGTGCCGGTGTCCGGGGACGCCCGGGTGAGCATGCTGGACACCCCGCACGGTGCGCTCGTCGCCGAGCAGGACGCCGACCGGTCCCGGCTGCGGCTGCTGGACCCGGCCACCGGTGAGCAGCACTGGTCGCGCGACTACCGGGTGCACGACGGCGGGGTGGCGCCGGTGGTCGCCGAGGACGTCGTCGCGGTGTACGCGGCCGGCGACGACGGGTCCGGGGTGCACGCGTTCCGGCTCGGCACCGGGGAGCCCGCCTGGTCGCTCACCGACGAGCTGCCGCAGCCGTTCGGCGCGGCCGGCGGGGTACTGCTGGTGCGCTCGCGGACCGGTCTGCACGGCGTCGTACCGGGATCGGGCGCGCCGCGCTGGAGCTCGGACCGGTTCGCCCCGCAGCTGGGCCCGGGTGCCGGGTTCCGGGCACCGCAGCGTCCCGGGGATCCGGCGCTGCTGCTGCAGCCGTCGGCGGCCGGCGGGGTGACGGCGTTCGACCCGGCCACCGGGGCGGTCCGCTGGGAGCTGCCCGGTGCGCTGCTGCGCCCGAGCGTGCCGCACGGCGTCGCGCGCGCCGACACCGCCGGCGACCGGCTGCTGCTGCAGGGCGCCCGCACCGGCCTCGTCGCCGTCGACCCGGGGACCGGCCGGATTCTCGGCGGGGCCGCCGACACGTCCCCGCTGATCACGGCGGCGGGGACGGCCGTGGTGACCGGCCCGCTCCGGACGACCGTCCTGTCCCCGGCCGGATGATCACCGATCGGGAACCGGGACGACCGCCGGGCGACCGGTCCGGTGCCCGATCGTGGATCAGCGCGGGACGCGGAGCCTGCCGGTCGCCGGGTCCGGGTCCCAGCTCCGGATCGCCGTCGCGGCCGCCGCGGTGACGGCGGCGAGCAGCGCCCGGCCCTCGTCGGCGCTCGCCCCGGCCGGGTCGCCGAGCACGCCGTTCGGGCTGACCGCGGCCGTCCCCCCGGCCCGCAGCGCGTCGATCACCTCGGTGAGCGGGCGGGTCTCGCCGGCGACGGCCCGGTCGGCCCGGACCAGGTCCGGCCGCAGGTACAGCAGCAACGACGTCTCGTAGCGGCCGGCGTGCGCGTCCGCCGGGACCCCGGGCACCGCCGCCACGCACGGCAGCCAGCCGGCGTCGCGACCCTCGTGCCGCAGCAGCCGCACCGCCGACGACAGCGCCGCCACGTTGCCGCCGTGCCCGTTGAGCAGCACCAGCCGCGACGCCCACCGGCAGGCCGAGCGGCCGTACTCGACGAGCAGCGTGTGCAGCGCCTCGGTGCCGATCGAGACGGTGCCGGGGAAGCCCTCGTGCTCGCCCGCCGCGCCGTAGGGGATCGCGGGGGCGAGCAGCAGCCCCGGATCGGCGTCGTGCAGCGCGCCGGCGACGGCGGTCGCGACGAGCGTGTCGGTGCCCAGCGGCAGGTGCGGCCCGTGCTGCTCGGTCGAGCCGACCGGGACCAGCACCGTCCGTGGCGGGTCTGCGGGATCGTCGAGATCGGGCCAGGTCAGCTCGTCGAGCAGCACGGGGTACAGCCTGCCCTCACCGGCCGGCGTGCCGCAGCGCGGTCAGCGCCAGCACGACGACACCGGTCAGCAAACCGGACGCGACCAGCCCGACCACGCCGAACCCGGCGGTGAAGGCCGACCGGCCGGCGTCGAGCAGGGCGGTGGCGGGCCCCGGCGGCAGCGAGCCGGCGGCGGTGACCGCACCGGCCAGACCCTCCCGGGCCCGGTCGGCGGCCTCGGCGGGCAGCCCCGGCGGGAGCACCAGCCGTCCACCGTAGACGGCGGCGAGCACGCTCCCGGTGACGGCGACGCCGAGCGCCACCCCCAGCTCACCCGCCGTCTCCGAGATCGACGCCGCCGATCCGGCACGCGCCGACGGCACCGAGCCGATCACCAGGTCGGTGGCCAGCACGCCGATCGGGCTCAGCCCGAGCACCGTCCCGGAGACCAGCACCAGCACCGCCACCGTGCCGCCGCCCGCCCCGACCAGCCCGACCAGCAGCGATCCCAGCGCGGCCAGCCCGGCCGACGTCGCGACGACCGTCCGGACGCCGAACCGGCGGGCCAGCACCGGGGTCAGCAGCGACCCGGCGACGGTGACCCCGGCGACCGGCAGCATCCACAGTCCCGCGGTGAGCGCCGAGGCGCCGCCGACCAGCTGCAGGTACTGCGGCAGCACGAAGAACAGGCCGTTCACCGCGAGCAGCGCGACCAGCAGCACCAGCACCGCGGCGGTGAACGCCGGCCGGGTGAACAGCGCGATGTCGAGCAGCGGATCGGCCAGCCGCCGCTGCCGGCGGACGAACAGCACCCCCGACACCACGCCGACGACGGCCGGGACCAGCGTGATCGCCTCCGGGCCGTAGGCCGCGGTGTTCTTCACCGCGTAGACCAGCGGGAGCATCGCGGTGAGCGAGAGCACGACGCTGGTCGGGTCCAGGCGTCCGGCACGGCTGCCGTGCTCCTCGGGGAGCAGCAGCGGGCCGAGCACGAGCAGCAGCAGCATCACCGGCACGCCGAGCAGGAACACCGCCCCCCACCAGAACGCCTCGACCAGCGCCCCGCCGACCAGCGGCCCGATCGCGGCCCCGACCGAGAACGTCGTCATCCACACGGCGACCGCGAACCGGCGCTGGACCGGATCGGGGAACATCGTCGAGATCAGGCCGAGGGTGGACGGCATCAGCGTGGCCCCGGCGATGCCGAGCAGCGCGCGGGCGGCGATCAGCAGCTCGGCGGTCGGGGCGAAGGCCGCGAGCACCGAGGCGACGGCGAACGCGGCGGCCCCGATCAGCAGCAACCGCCTGCGCCCGATCCGGTCGCCGAGGGTGCCCATGGTGATCAGGAAGCCGGCGATCAGGAAGCCGTAGATGTCGAGGATCCACAGCTGCTGGGTGGCCGAGGGCTGGAGGTCCACGGCCAGCGCGGGTGCGGCGAGGTAGAGGACGCTGATGTCGAGTGCGAGCACCAGCAGGGGCAGCGCGAGGACGGCGAGGCCGATCCACTCGCGGGGGCCGGCGCGGTCGTTGCCGGTCAGGGAGGTCTCCGTGGTCATGGTCCCGACGCTAGAAAGTAGAGTTGGCTTCAGGTCAAGACTGCGCTGAGGAGTGCGCTGCCCTCGCGGATCGCCGCGTCGGCGCGGCGCGGTGTCAGCGCGTCACCGATCCGGTGCACCGTCGGGCCATCCTCCCCCGGCCCGGTCCACAGCCGTGCGCAGGTCCCCGCGGACGGCACGGCGGGCACCGCCGCGACGACGGCGGCGACCTCCCGGCGTTCGATCCGACCGGTCGGGTGGTGCAGCAGCTCCACCGCTCTGCTCTGCTCACCTGTGCGCTGCACCCCGAGCACGGCCCGGTCGGTGCTGCACCGGATGCCGGCCGCGTGCGCGCGGCACCGGAACCCCTCGCGGTCCAGCGTGAGGCCGAGATCCTGCCCGACGACCAGGGCCGGGGTGACGATCTCGGTGTCGTGCCCGCGGGCCGACAGCAGCTCGGCGACCGAGGTGGCGTGGTGGAACCCCAGTTCGTCGACGACGAGCACCGGGCCGTCCGGGACCGGCGCCCCGGCCAGCACGTCGTCGACCGGCACGGTCAGGCCGTCCGGGTCCCAGGGCGGCGGTGCCGGACGGGCACCGGTGGCCAGCACGAGCGCGTCCGGCCGGTACTCCTCGACGAACGCCCGGTCCACCTCCGTCCCGAGCCGGAGCCGCGCGCCGGACTCGTGCACGGCCCGCAGCAGGTCGTCGGTGACGTGCCCGAGCTCGGCCCGGCCCGGCGCGGTGGCCGCGAGCGCGAGCCGGCCGCCGGTGCGGGTGGCCCGCTCGACCAGCAGGACGTCGTGCCCGCGGCCGGCCAGCGCGGCCGCCGCGGACAGACCGGCCGGCCCGGCGCCGGCGACCAGCACCCGGAGCACCGGTCCCGCGGGACCGGACCGTTCCGGTGCAGGCGGCCCCTCGAGACCGGACCGGGCCGATCCGGTGGGCCGTGCAGGACCGGACCTGGCCGGTGCGGGCGGGCGCGCACCGACCGGCAGGACGGCGGGGGCGAGCCACTCCCGGCCGGCCGCCGGATCGACCAGGCAGCCCAGCGGCAGGTTCAGCCCGACCCGCCCGATGCAGTCCTGGTTGCAGCCGACGCAGCGGCGGACCGGACGCCCGGCGAGCGCCTTCGCCGCGAACGCCGGATCGGCGATCTGCCCGCGGGCGATCCCGACCAGGTCGCACTCGCCGCGGTCCAGCGCCCCGGCGGCCTGGGCGGGCGTGGTGAACCGTCCGACGCCGATCACCGGCACGTCCGCACCGGCCTCCCGGACCGCGTCGCGCAGCCGGGCGGCGAGCCGGCCGGCGTATCCGGACGGGGTGTGCATGGACGGCTCGATGAGGTGCAGCGTCGAGGTCGCGACGCCGATCGAGGTGTTGAGGTGGTCGACCGCGCCGGTCGCGACGAGCCGGCGGGCGAGCGCGGCACCGTCGTCCGGGGTGATGCCGCCGGGGATCCGCTCGTCGACCCCGATCCGCAGGCCGAGCACCGGGTCCGGGCCGATCGCCTCGCGGACCGCGGCGACGACGTCGAGCACGATCTTCGCCCGGTCCCGGCCCCAGGCGTCGGTGCGCCGGTTGGTGGCCGGGGACAGGAACAGGCGCAGCAGCGACGCGTGCGAGCACTGCAGTTCGACGCCGTCGAACCCGCCGTCGACGCAGCGTGCGGCGACGTCGGCGAACGCGGCGACGATCTCGGCGATCCCGGCGGCGTCCAGCTCGGCCGGGACCTCCCGGAACATCGGGTCGGGCAGCGCGGAGGGCCCGACGACCGGCTCGCGGGAGTACATCCCGGAGCCCTGGGCGCCGTTGTGGTTGAGCTGGGCGAGCACGACGGCGCCGTGCCGGTGCACCGCGTCGGTGAGCGCCCGGTAGCCGGGCAGCACCGCCGGGTCGTGTCCGCGGATCAGCCGCTCGTAGGGCCGGTCGGCCGGATGGACGGCGTGTTCCTCGGTGATCACCAGTCCGGCGCCGCCCGCGGCCCGGGCCGCGTAGTAGCCGACGTGCCGGGGGGTCGGCAGGCCGCCCTCGGCGAAGCCGGTGAGATGGGCGGTGAAGACGATCCGGTTCCGCAGCGGGTGACGGCCGAGCCGCAGCGGGTCGCCGAGCCGCGGCGAGACGGCCGGCTCGGCACGGCCCGCCCCGGCCGCGCGGCCCCCGGCGCCGGGCCCGGCGGTGGCCCGCTCGACGGTGGCCCGCGCGACGTGGTGGCCTTCGGCGGCGGGCGCTGCGACGCGACGGGACCCGGCGGGCTCCGGCGCGCGGCAGAGCCCCTCGCCGAGGGCCTGCGCGGCGCGGCGACCCTCCCGGACCGCCTCGGCGATCGTGCGCGGTGCCACCCGGTCCCCGATGCTCCGGCGACCGGGCGCGTCCGGCAGTGTCCGGTCCGGCAGCCGGGCCGCACAGTCCACGACGGCCGCACAGGGCACCGTCGTCACCGCCCCGGTGTGCACGTCGACCAGCTCCGCGACGCCGTCCCGGACGTGGCGGACCGCGGTGAACAGCGCCCGGACGACGCCGGCCCGCTCCAGCCGGGCGTTCGCCGGTGCCATGTCCCCGCAGCGGCCGAGCTGGTGCCCGGCGACGGCGTCCGGGGTGGACAGCGTGACCCGGTATCCGGCACCGGCCAGCAGCTCCGCCACACCCGGCCCGGTCCAGTCGCCGACCGGGTCGCGCACCAGAACCGGCGCCCCGGCGGACACCCCGCCGGCGGCGAGCAGGGTCCGGACCCGTCGCGAACCGGCGAGGTCCGTACCGGCTGACCCGGCTGCGGCGGCCAGCTCGGCCGCCGGCACCACCGGCACGTCCGACCCGAACCCCGGGGCCGTCGGTCGCGATCCGGTCGCGAGGAGCACCGGCACACCGCGGGCGCTCGCCGCGGCGACGGCGGAGCCGTCCAGGTCGGAGCCGAGCTCGACCCGCACCCCGAGCCGCGCGAGCTCCCGCTCCCACCACGGGACCGCCAGGAGCAGCCGGCTGCGACCGGGCAGCGCCGCCGCCGCGTGCAGCATCCCGCCGAGCCGCGACGAGCGTTCGTGCAGCGTCACCGGATGGCCGAGCAGGGCGAGCGTCCGGGCGGCCTCGCACCCCGCGGGACCGCCGCCGACCACGAGAACCGGCCGCGGCACCGGCGGCCCGGCGGCGGAGCGCGGGACCACGGCGGGTTCGGTGCGCTCGTATCCCGACCGGGGTTCCAGCTCGTCACCGACGACCGGGTTGCGCGGGTCCCTCGCGGCGGCGAGCGCGTTGGTCAGCAGACACGGCCGCACCCGCTCCGGCGTTCCGGCCCGGACCAGCGCGACCAGCGACGGATCCGCGATCTGCGCTCTCGTCATCTCGACAATATCTGCGTCGCCGCAGGTCAGGACGTCCTCGGCGAGCGACGGCGAGGCGACGCTGCCGGCCAGCGCGACGGCCGTCGCACCGTCCACCGCGCGGCGCACCGCGGCGCAGCGCTCCCGGAGGAACGCCTCCGGGGTGTGCAGGTCCGGGCGGGTGGCCGCCACCGAGAGCCCGCTGCCGGCGACCGGGACGAGCAGATCGACGTCGGCGGCGACCGCCCGGGCCCGCCCGACGCCGTCGGCGGGTGTGATCCCGGCCCACGGCGCGAGCTCGTCGATGCACAGTCGCAGGGTCAGCAGCGGCTCCGGGCCGATCTCCTCGCGGACGGCGGCGAGCACCCGGCGCAGCAGCAGCGAGCGGTCGCGGCCGTAGGCGTCGGTGCGGTGGTTGGTCAGCCCGGAACAGAACTGACGCAGCAGCGAGTGCTGTCCGGCGGAGATCTCCACACCGTCCACACCGTTGTCCACAGCCGAGCGGGCGGCCGCGGCGAAGCCGAGCACGATCTCCTCGATCTGCGCGGCGTCCATCGCGACCGGGACCTCCCGGGAGACGACGTCGGGCACCGCGGACGGCCCCCACAGCGGGTGCCCGGAGTGCGCCGTCGAGCCCTGCCCGCCGGCGTGTGCGAGCCCGGCGAGCACCAGCGTGCCGTGCGGCCGGCACGCCTGGGCGACGGCGGCCCAGCCGCGCGCGGCCGGCACGTCACCGAGATGCAGCTCAGCGGGCCCGTCGGCCCGCGGGAGCCCGCTGAGCTGCATCTCGGCGTGCGGATCGGGTGCGACGAGGGCCGCGGCAGGCCCGGGCGCCGCGGCGGAGCGGGGCGCAGCGGCGGGGCGGGGCGCAGCGGCGGACCGCGGAGCAGCGCCGGACCGCGGAACAGCGCCGGAGCGGGGAGCAGCGGCGGGGCGGAACGCGGCCGGCGCGTAGGCGTACGGATGGTCCGACGGGTGCACCGACGCCGGCTCGACCACGATGATCCCGGCGCCGCCCGCGGCCCGCTCCGCGTAGTAGGCGACGTGGTCGTCGGTGATCCCGCGCCCGGCGTCCCCGAGGTTCGTCTCGTGCGGCCCGAACAACACACGCGACGGGGCCCGCCGACCGCGCAGGTCGACGGGCCCCGTCAGCAGGTCCGTGGTCAGCTCCCGGCGACGGGAGCGGCCGGGGCCTGCGCGGGAGCGGACGCCGGGCTGAACCCGGCGAGCGGGCTCTCGTCGCAGGCCCGGTCCGGCCGGCGCGGCGGCGGGGCGAGCGACAGCATCGTGGGCTGCTTCGGGGTGCGCGAGTTCCGCGGCGCCGACCGCGAGTGGTCCACGTCGGACTTCGGGATCACCGTCCCGGAGTCCCGCGCGGCCAGCATCTGCTCGCCGTAGCCCTGCACGCACTCCGGGTCCGGGCCGTCCAGCGGCAGGCCGGTGAAGAACTTCGCCGCCATGCAGCCGCCCTGGCAGGAGTCGTAGTGCTGGCACGACGCGCACGCCCCGCCGGTCTGCGGCTTGCGCAGGTCGGTGAACAGCTCGGAGTTCGTCCACACCTCCTGGAACCCGCCCGCGTCGCGGACGTTGCCGGCCAGGAAGTTCTCGTGGATCGCGAACGGGCAGGCGTAGACGTCGCCGACCGGGTCGATCAGGCAGACCACCCGGCCCGCGCCGCACAGGTTCAGCCCGGGCAGCGCCTCGCCGTAGGCGGACAGGTGGAAGAACGAGTCGCCGGTCAGCACCTGGTCGCCGTGCGCGACCAGCCAGTCGTAGAGCTGCTTCTGCTGTGCCTGGGTGGGGTGCAGCTCGTCCCACACGTCGGCGCCGCGGCCGGACGGGCGCAGCCGGGTGATCCGCAGCTGGGCGCCGTACTTGTCGGCGATCGCCTTGAACTCGTCGAGCTGGTCGACGTTCTCCCGGGTCATCACCACCGAGATCTTCGGTGCGACGAACCCGGCCTCGGCCAGGTTCTCCAGCGCGGTGATCGCGGTGTCGAACGATCCCGGACCGCGGACGTGGTCGTTGACCTCGGCGGTCGCACCGTCCATCGAGATCTGGATGTCGACGTAGTCGGTCGCGGCCAGCTGGGCGGCGCGCGCCTTGTCCAGCTTGACGCCGTTGGTGGAGAACTTGACGCCGACGTCGTGGGAGATGGCGTAGTCCAGCAGCTCCCAGAAGTCCGGGCGCACGGTCGGCTCGCCGCCGCCGATGTTGACGTAGAAGACCTGCATCCGCTGCAGCTCGTCGATGACCGCCTTGGCCTCGGCGGTGGTCAGCTCGCGCGGGTCGCGCCGGCCCGACGACGACAGGCAGTGCACGCACGCGAGGTTGCAGGCGTAGGTGAGCTCCCAGGTCAGGCAGATGGGCGAGTTCAGGCCGTACTGGAAGTGGTCGACCAGCTTCACGGGCACCTCACTGTGGTGGTCGGCAGGACTGTGAACGGCGGAGCGGGACTAGCGGGCGACGATCGTTCCGGACCGCAGCAGGCCGGACAGCGCCTTCAGATAGGCCTCGTGCTGCGCGGCGGGCACACCGGCCGCCTCGACCGCGGACCGGGCGTCCGGATGACGTTCCAGGCCGGTGACGACCTCGACGAGCTCCGGGGTCTTGAGGAACGACAGCTTGCGGGTCACGAAGTCGTACACCAGTGCGCCGAACGGTTCCGGG
>NZ_BAAAJK010000007.1:42955-103140 GCF_039526905.1 Pseudonocardia kongjuensis
CGTCGATGGAGACCTCCTCGACGAGGGTCTCCTCGACCAGGACGTCCTCGTTCTGGTGCTCGCTCATGGGCAACCTCCGCAGGGATCCACTCTCGGCGAGAGCGGTGACCGACCGCCCCGCCGGCCGGCGCGGGCAGCAGATCGGACGTTATTGGCACCGGGTGCCGGAAAGCAAGAACCTGCGGGGACGCCCGTCCGTTCGGACGGGAGGGCATGCTGGCCGCATGACGGTGGACGACACGCTGCTGCACCTGTGCACCCCCGCCGAGCGGGCCGGCTACGAGCTCGCCGGGGAGATCGCACCGCCCTCGCTGGACGAGGTGGGCTTCGTGCACCTGTCCACCGCGGACCAGGTCGCGCTGCCCGCGCAACGGCTGTTCGCCGGCCGGACCGACCTGTCGCTGCTCGTCGTCGACCCGGCCGCGCTCGCCGCCGCGGGCGTCGAGGTCCGGTGGGAGCCGGGCGTGCCGGGCGATCCGGAGTCGATGCGCTTCCCGCACGCCTACGGCGCCGTGCCCGCCTCGGCGATCCGCGCGGTGCTGCCGTACCCGCCGGGGCCGGCTGGGTTCACCGCACCGGAGCTGCCTGACCTGGGCTGACGCCCGCCGCCCCGTCCGGTCGGACGGGGAACCTGACCGGGCCGACGGGCAGGTGGTCAGGTACCCGTCTGTAGCTGTTGCCAGTCATCTGCAACAGCCACCGTTGTGCTCGTCCGAACGCCAACGAGGCCGCGAGGAGAGCCAATGGCCATCGAGCTCAACCAGATCTGGGACTTCCCGATCAAGGAGTTCCACCCGTTCCCGCGGGCGCTTCTGGGGGTCGGCGCGCACGACATCCTGGGCGTCGAGGCGAAGAACCTGGGCATGACGCGGGTCCTGTTCGTCACCTCGGGCCTGCGCGGCTCCGGCATCATCGAGGAGCTCAAGGGCAAGGTCGAGTACCAGGGCGTCGACGTCGTCGTCTACGACCAGGTCGAGTCCAACCCCAAGGACTACAACTGCATGGACGCCGCCGCGCTCTACACGAGCGAGAAGTGCGACGGCATCATCTCGATCGGCGGCGGCTCGTCGCACGACGCCGCGAAGGGCGCCCGCGTCGTCATCGCACACGACGGCCGCAACATCAACGAGTTCGAGGGCTTCTCGAAGTCCACGAACATGGAGAACCCGCCGCACATCGCGGTCTCCACCACGGCGGGCACCGGGTCCGAGACCTCCTGGGCCTACGTCATCACCAACACCTCCGACATGGACAACCCGCAGAAGTGGGTCGGGTTCGACGACGCCGTCGTCACCACCCTGGCGCTGGACGACCCGCTGCTCTACTACAGCTGCCCGCAGCACTTCACCGCCTACTGCGGGTTCGACGTGCTCGCGCACGGTTCCGAGCCGTTCGTGTCCCGATTGGACTTCGAGCCCTCGCTGGGCAACGCGCTGTACTCGATCGAGCTGGTCGGGCAGTACCTGCGCGAGGCCACCTACGAGCCGCGCAACCTCGAGGCCCGCTCCAAGATGATGCACGCGCAGTACATCGCGGCGCAGGCGTTCAACTCGGGCGGTCTGGGCCTGGTGCACTCGACGTCGCACGCGGTGTCGGCGTTCTTCGACACCCATCACGGCCTCAACAACGCGATCGCGCTGCCCCGGGTGTGGGAGTACAACCTGCCCTCGCGCTACCAGCGGTACGCCAAGATCGCGACCGCGCTCGGCGTCGACACCACCAACATGACGACCGTGCAGGCCGCGGACGCCGCCGTCGAGGAGGCGATCCGGCTGTCCAAGGACGTCGGCATCCCGGACAACTTCGGTGTGCTGCAGTCCGACAGCTACGACAAGAACCGGATGAACACCGGCAAGTACGCCGGCCGCGGGGACACCATCCCCACCGACGAGAAGACGGTCCACCGGATCGCCGAGCACATGATGGGCGACTACTGCACCCCCGGTAACCCCCGCGAGTGCACGGTCGAGTCGCTGGTGCCGCTGGTCGAGCACGCCTTCACCGGGTCGTACTAGACGACCCGGCACAGGGAACGCACGGAACCCGCCGCCGCGCCCGGATCAGCCCCCGGGCGCGGCGGCCCCCGCACGCGCACGAGGAGAACGGTGCCCCCGACCACGTTCGACAGCCCCGAGACCCTGACCGAGGCCCTGTCCGGCGAGAACTACGTCATCGATCCCGACTTCGCCGTGGTCGTCCACCTGGCGACCGCGCTGGAACGGCCGCTGCTGCTGGAGGGACCGGCCGGCGTCGGCAAGACCGAGCTGGCCTCCTCGCTGGCCGCGGCGAGCGGCCGGCGGCTGGTGCGGCTGCAGTGCTACGAGGGGCTCGACGACGGCCGGGCCCTCTACGAGTGGGACTACGGCAAGCAGCTGATGCACGTCCAGATGCTGCGCGACCGGATCGGCGAGCTGCTGTCCGGGACGACGACGATGGCCGAGGCGTCCGCCCGGCTGCAGGCGCAGGACACCGGGCTCTACACCGAGCACTTCCTGTCCACCCGCCCGCTGCTGGAGGCGGTGCTGTCCCCGGACCCGGTGGTGCTGCTGGTCGACGAGGTCGACCGCACCGAGGAGTCGATGGAGGCGCTGCTGCTGGAGGTGCTCGCCGAGCAGCAGGTGACCGTCCCGGAGATCGGCACCTTCACCGCCCGCTCCGTCCCGTGGGTGGTGCTCACCTCCAACGACACCCGCGAGCTGTCCCCGGCACTGAAGCGCCGCTGCCTGCACTTCCAGGTCGGCTTCCCGACGCCCGCGCGGGAGGCCGAGATCGTGTCCCGGCGCGCGCCGCAGGTGGCGCCCGAGGTCGTCGCCGACGTGGTGGAGCTGGCCCGCACGCTGCGCGGGTTCCCGCTGCGCAAGTCGCCGTCGATCTCCGAGGTGATCGACGCCGCCCGGGCCGCCGCGGTGCTCGGCCTGGGCTCGGCGGGCGAGCTGGAGAAGGTGCGGCCCGCGCTGCTGTCCGCGCTGCTCAAGTACGGCTCGGACCGCGAGCTGGCGATCCGCAGGCTGGACGGCGAGGACCCCGGTCCGCAGGCGGGCGGACCGGTCGCCGCGGAGGGCGCGTCGACGACCGCGGGGGCCTTCGGCGCCGGGCGGGCCGCCTCCACCGGGTCCCGCGCGGCCGCCGACCGGAACCGCCGGGGCCGCCGGTGACCGCGCCGGCCCGCGATCCCGGGCCATGGGTGCTCTCGGTGCTCTCCGCGGCGTTCACCCGGGTGCTGCGGACCCAGCGGGTCGCGGTGTCGCCGGCCGAGGCGATCGAGGTCCGGCGGGTGCTGGCGATGTTCGGCGCGTCCGACCTGGACCGGCTGCGCACCGGGCTGCGTGCCGTCACGGTCGCCTACGCGCACGAACGTCCCGGCTTCGAGCGCGCCTTCGACGCGTTCTTCGGGCTGCTCCCCGGCACCGGTGACGGCTCCGGCGCGGACGGGCCCGGCCTGCGCGGACCGGCCGCGCAGGGACTGCCGACCGATCTGGAGCTCGCCGACGGCGACGACCCGCTCGGCCGCTACGCCGATCACGACCCGGGCACCGCCGACGTCGGTGACCTGCTCGACGCGCCGGAGCAGGAGAAGGGTTTCAACCCGCACCGCGACGACGACGACGTCTCGCTCGGCGGGTCCGACCGGGACCTCTCGGTCTCCTCGGCCGAGGACCGCGGCCGGCGCGGGACGACCCACACGGTGGACCTGGAACGGGCCGGGGCGGCGGCCGGGAAGGAGCTGACGTCCGGCGGCGCCGACCGGGTGTCGGGCCGGATCGACCTCGACGACCCGGAGGCCGTCCTGGCCATGCTCGCCGCCTACGACCCGCACGCCGTCTACGCCGACGGCCCGGAGGGCGAGCTGCTCTCGGCGAACCAGCTGGGCCGGCTGGTCGACGCGATCAGCGAGTTCGTCGCGCAGCTCGCCGAGCGGATCGAGACCGGCCCGGGCGCGCCCGCGGCGCCGGACACCGACCGCACCCCGGAGCCCGCCGACATGCAGCGCGCCTGCCACGAGCTGCTGCACCGGATGCGCGGTGCGCCGCGCCGGGTCCCGCGCGAGCACGCCCGCGGGCCGCTCGACGTCCGGCACACCGTCCGGCGCAGCATGCGCAGCGACGGCGTGCCGTTCCACCTGCTGGTCCGCCGGAAGGTGCCGGACCGGGTGCGGCTGCTCGTCGTCGCCGACGTGTCGCTGTCGGTCCGGTCGATCACCGCGTTCGTGCTGCGGCTGGCCAGGACCCTGCACCGGCAGGCGTTCCGCTGCCGGGTGCTGGCCTTCGTCGACGCCCCGGTCGACGTCACCGGCCTGCTGCTGCGCGCGCACGACGACCGGGCGCTCGCCGCGGTGCTGGCCGCACCCGGCCTGGACCTGGACGCCACCAGCGACTACGGCCGCGTGCTGGGCGGGATCAACGAGCGGTTCGCCGACGCGGTGGACAACCGGACCGCGGTGCTGTTCGTCGGCGACGCCCGGTCCAACGGCCTGCCGCCGGGCACCGACGAGCTGCGCCGGCTGGCGCGCCGGGCCTACCGGGTCGGCTGGATCACGCCGGAGCCGCGCCGCTACTGGGACCAGGCGTCGTGCGCGATGGGCGAGTACGCCGGGATCGTCGATCACGTGCTGGTCGCCCGGGACGCCGACGAGCTGCTGGCCGGGGCCGGCGAGCTCGGCCACGCCCTGTCCTGATCCGGCCCCGACCCGGTGCGGGGCGCGCCGACCGAACGGGCACCCTGGTGCGGTGGCCCTGACCCGTCGATCGTTCCTGCGCGTCACCGGTGCCGCGGCCGCACTGGCCGGGATCCCGGCGCTCGCCGCCTGCGGTGCCGCGGCCGACACCACCGCGCCGCCGCTCACCGTGCTGTTCGCCGGGGCCGGGCCGCTCCCGCCGCCGGACCCGCACCACGTCTGGCGGCCGGTGGACCGGGCCCGCGCCGCGGCCGTCGCGGACACGCTGCTGGTCTGGTCGCCGGAGATGCGTGCGGTGCCGCACCTGGCCGAGTCGGTGGAGCCGGACCCGACCGGCACCCGGTGGCGGGTCCGGCTGCGGGCCGCCGTCGCACACGACGGGCGGCCGATCACCGCGGCCGACGCGCTGGCGTCGTTGCGCCGGATCGCCGACCCGGCCACCGGGGCGACCGCCGCCCCGCTGCTCTCCGGCGTCGATCTCACCGCCAGCCGGGCGGTCTCGCCGACCGAGCTGGAGATCGTCCTGGGCGCGCCGGACTTCCTGTTCCCGCTGGTACTGGGTGCGCCCGGGACCGGGATCGTGCGCGACGGCGACGGCGCTGCCCCGGTCGGCACCGGCGCGTTCCGGCCGCACCCGGTGGGGCCGGAGGTGCTGCTGCGCCACGACGGGCACTGGCTGGGCGCTGCGGCGTCGCCGGAGCTGCGGTTCCTGGTCGACGACGACGAGGAGAACCGCTTCCAGGCACTCGTCGAGGGCCGCGTCGACTACGCGCACGATCTGTTCCCCCACAGCGTGCGCCGGATCATGGGCCGGACCGGGACCCGGGTCCTGTCCGCGCCCGGCTCGGCGACCCGGTTCCTGGAGGTCGGCAGCGGCCGGGCGGACCGGCTCGGCCGGGCCGACCTGGGCGGCGACGGGACCGCCCCGGACGGCGGCGGCCCGGCCGGGGCGCTGTTCGACGATCCGCGGCTGCGCGAGGCGGTGCGGTTGGGCATCGACCGGGAGGCGCTGGTCCGGCGGGTGCTGCTGGACCTCGGCGATCCCGGCGACGACCTGTTCGGTCCGGGCCTGGAGCACCATCCGGCCGACGTCCCGCCGGTGGAGCGCGACGCCGCCCGGGCCGCCGAGCTGGTCGCCGCGGCCGGCGCGACCGGGATCACGGTGCCACTGCTGTTCGACCCGTTCGATCCGCTGTCCCGGCCGGCGGCGGCGGTGATCGGCGAGCAGCTGGAGGAGATCGGGCTGTTCGCCGAGCCGCGCGAGCCGGACCCGGTGGGCGCCGAGCCGACCCCGGGGATCGCGTTCCGCCGGGTGCCCGCGCAGCCGATCCCGCTGCACCTGCGCGCCGCGGCGCTGGGCAGCTCCCCGGTGCCGGGCCCGGACACCGGCAACGACAACGACGGCGGCGGCGACAGCGACAGCGACAGCGACAGCGGACCGGACGGCGAGCCGCTCGGCCCGCCGCCGGCGGAGCGCCCGTACGCGCCCCGGGCGGACGTCGCCCGGCTGCTGGCGGCGGCCACCGCCACCCCGGACGACACCGTCCGTGGGGACGCGCTGCGCCGGGCCCAGGTGCTGCTGCGCGACGCCGCGACCGTCTGGTCGGACGGCGACGAGCACGTCGGGATCTCCGCCGACCTGGACGGGATGGAGCCGGCCCGGCCGGACACCGTGCGCTGGGCCAGGTTCGACCGCGCCCGGCTGGGGTGACGGGCGGGCGCCCCGGGGGTGCGCCGCGGGGTCGGTGGCCGGCATGGGTCGGTGCCCGACGCCCGGCACGGGTCGATACCCGACGCCCGGCACGGGTCGATGCCCGACGCTCGGTTGGGGCGGTGGCCGACACCCGGCCTCTCGACTCGCGTTCCGCGGAACGCCGTCCGCCGATCTGCGGGACACGGACACGCGGGAGACGGGCATGGGGGAACGGGGAGCTGCGGAACGCAGGGCTGCGGGACGCAGGGCTGTTGCGGGACGCGGAGCCGGCGGGCAACCAGTGGTGCGGGATCCCTCGATCCGGCGTTCCGCGGAACGCGTCCGCGGGAAGGAGCGCCGGGCCGGCACCGCCGGCTGACCGCGAACCGCAGCACTCCCGGACCACCCCGCTCGCGTTCCGCGGAACGCACCACGGCCCGTCCCGCGACCCGGTGATCCCTCGGAACCCGCCTGCTCGACCGCGTTCCGCGGAACGCACCACGACACATCCGGCCCCGCAGAACACGTGCCACAGCACGCCACCCCGCCCGCGTTCCGCGGAACGCACCGCGACACATCCGGCCCCACGGAACGCGTGCCACAGCACATCGCGCCCCCGGCCGCGTTCCGCGGAACGCACCGCGGGTCCCGCGGAACCCGCGCATCGCGCCCTCCGACCGCGTTCCGCGGAACGCACCGAGCACGCAGCACCCGCCGCCCGGCCACCTCCCGCAGCCCGCAGCCCGCAGCCCGTCGCAGAGCCTCACAGCACCCCGCGCAACACGCACAGCACCCGGCAGCACCCGGTCACCGCGTTCCGCGGAACGCACCCCAGCACCGTTCCGTCGGCCGGCCGGCCGGGCGGCCGGGCCGGCCCGACCGCCGGCCGGCGGACCTGCCGGGCGGCGCCGTCGACGGTCCCGGCCGGTGGGCCCCGCACGACCGGCCGGGGCCGGCACCGGTCGACGGCGCCGGCCGTCAGCCGCCGCCCTGCTCCCGCAGCAGCGCGGCGGCGTCCCGGGTGATCTCGGAGTGCCGCCGACAGTGCTCGTGATGGCCGGCGTGCGCGCCGCAGGCCGCCGAGCTCGCCTCGCAGGCGAGCATCGCGGCCTCCACCGCTGCCCGGGCGACGGCCTCGTCCCCGTGCCGCCGGCCCAGCACCCGCGCGGCGGCCGAGCACAGGTCCGCGCAGTCCAGCGCGAGCAGCACCTCGCGCTCCATGCCGCCGGCCCCGACCATCGCCGACGCGCAGGCGGTGCTCGCCCGCTCAGCCTCGTGCAGGATCTCGACGACGGCCGCCGGGGTCGTGACGCCGGCAGCCTCCAGCACGTCGTGGCTCATGTCCTTCTCCTCTCCGTGGTGACGGTCACCACGGCCGAGCCTGACAGCCGGCACACCGTTGCGCCCGGCAACTCAATCTTCCGTCGGGTGAGTCCCCGGGCCCGCCCGATCCGGGACCTCAGTCCTCCCGAAGGTGCGGCCGCCCCGCGGGCTGGAACAGACAGAGCAGCGCCCGCCGGTCCCGGTCGGACCGGTTCGGCCCCGACGAGTGCAGCATCAGCGTCGGAAACAGCACGACGTCACCGGCGACGGCGCGGATCGTGACCGGCGCCGGCTCCCCGGGCCGGGGCCCCTCGCTGTCCGGGCGTGGACCGGTCCGATGACTGCCGGGGACCAGGCGGAGCGCGCCGTTGCCGTCGTCGGCGTCGTCCAGGAACACCATCGCGGTGACCACCTCGGCGGCAGCCCGCGGATCCAGGAAGCGGGCCAGGAACGAGTGGTCGGTGTGCCAGATGAACGCCGAACCGACCCGGGCCCGCTTGAAACTGATCTTCGACGTCAGCAGGCCGACCCGGTCCGTGCCGAGCATCCGGGCGGCCGGGCCGGTCAGCCGTGGATCCTCGGCACAGCGGGCGAGCCGGTCGTCGAGATGCGCGACCGGGCGCAGGTTGCGCACCACGTCGCCGCCGGGTTCCCGGTGCACCGACGTCGGCGGCCCACCGCGCAGGCCGACCGTGGTGGCGATCCGACGGCCGTCACCGGACACCGTCTCGTGCACGACGTCGGCCGCAGCGGCCAGCGCCACCGCGGCCTCCACGGCGTCGCGGAGCCCGGCGAGCTCGTCACCGGTGAACACTCCGCGGCAGATCTCGAATCCGGGCATCCCACACCTTCCTTGTTGAACATGGATATCGATACCATTTTGTGGTGACCGATCCCGATGGGTACACGACCGCCATGCGCAGCCTGTGGGGCGGCGCGGACTACCGCCCGCTCGCCGCGCGACTCGCACCCGCATCCCGTGCCCTGGTCGACACCGTCGCACCCGGCGACACCGAGCAGGTGCTCGATGTCGCCGCGGGCACCGGCACCGCCGCGCTCATGCTCCGGGAGCGGGGCGCCGCGGTGCTCGCGACCGATCTCGCACCCCGGATGGTCGAGCTCGGCCGGGAGCGGACCGCGGGGACCGGGATCGTCTGGCTGGAGGCCGACGCGGAGGACCTGCCGTTGCCGGACGGCAGCGCCGACGTCGTCGTGTCGAGCTTCGGACTGATCTTCGCCCCGCGGCCGGAGACCGCACTGGCCGAGCTGCGCCGGGTGCTCGCGCCGGGAGGCCGGCTGGCCTTCACGGCGTGGACGCCGGACGGGTTCATGGGGCGGATGACCACGGCGATGCGGGCGCACACCGGCACCCCGCCGGGGGTCGCCGACCCGCTCGACTGGGGAGTCCCGGACACGGCGCGCCGGCGGCTGGCCGGATTCGCCGGGATCCGGATCTCCGCACACCGGCTGCCGTGGCACTTCGACTCGCCGGCGGCGATGACCACCTTCCTGCGCCGGCACTCCCCCGCGCACGCCGCCGCGGCGGCCGGGCTGGGCGGGCGCGCGAGCGCGATGTTCGACGACGTCGAGGCGCTCGCCGGACCGGCGGACCGGCCGGTCCGGCTCGACGCGGAGTTCCTCGTCGTCGACGCGACCGCGCCGACCCGCTGACGGCGCCGCCCGGCCCGGCCGGCCCGCCCGGCCACATCGCGGCGACGGCCACGGCGACCGCGGCGACGGCCACCGGCGCGTCGCGCATCACCCGCCCGGGTGACCCGTCGTCGTCCACCGGACCGACCCGCCGGGGCCGACCTGCACCGTTCACCGGCGGTGACGATTCGTCGCACCACACCGACTCCTTGGGGTCTCGAACGGCGACCGCCCCAAGATGTAGTGTCCGCGGCGCTGGTGGTTCACCGGCCCGCCCGGGCCGGTGAGGCAACAGGGAACCCGGTGCGAATCCGGGACTGCCCCGCAGCGGTGAACGGGAACGACCGCCGTCAACGAGCACTGGGAGCGATCCCGGGAAGCGACGGCCAGTAGGAGCGTGCACGACGCCCGTGAGTCCGAAGACCTGCCACCGGTGCGCGCGCCGCCGGCGTGCGCAGCTCCGGGGCCTCGCGGGAGGGCGCCAGGGTGCGGCGGTCCCGGACCGCCGTCGCCTCCTCGCGCGGGTCACGGACCGACGGCGACTCGCGAGGAGAGAGACCCGTGACCGCAAGCACCGCTCCCCCTGCATCCGCGCACGGCACGGCCCCGCCCGGCCTGCGGGTGATCCGCCGTGACGGCTCCGAGACCACCTTCGACGCCGGCAAGATCTCGGTCGCGATGACCAAGGCGTTCCTGGCCGTCGAGGGTGGCCCGGCGGCGGCGTCGTCGCGGCTGCACCATCTCGTCGGCGAGCTGACCGACCAGGTCGTCGCGGCACTCGCCCGGCATCCCGCCCCCGGCGTGCACGTCGAGCAGATCCAGGACCAGGTCGAGCTGGCCCTGATGCGCGGCGGGCACCACAAGGTCGCCCGCTCCTACGTGCTCTACCGGGAGCAGCACGCACAGGCCCGCGACGCCGCACCCGCCGCCCCGGGCACACCGACCGTGCACGTCACCCAGCCGGACGGCAGCCGGGTCCCGCTGGACCGCGACCGGGTCGACACCGTGCTCGCCGAGGCGTGCTCGGGCATCGACGACGTCTCGCCGGAGCCGGTGCTCGCCGAGCTGGACCGCACCGTCTACGACGGCATCACCGCCGACGAGCTGTCCCAGGCACTCGTCATGGCGGCCCGCACGCTGGTCGAGCGGGAACCGGACTACTCGCTGGTCGCGTCCCGGCTGCTGCTGGACCGGCTGCGCACCGAGGCCGTGTCGCACCTGTCCGGCACCCGGGAGACGCCCGACCAGGCCACGATGACGCAGCGGTACGCCTCCTACACCAGGGACTACCTGCGCCGCGCGATCGACATCGGGCTGGTCGATCCGGAGCTCGCCACGTTCGACCTGGACCGGGTCACCGCCGCGGTCCGCCCCGAGCGCGACCTGCAGATCGGCTTCCTCGGCCTGCAGACCCTCTACGACCGCTACCTCCTGCACGAGCGCGGCACCCGCTTCGAGCTGCCGCAGGCGTTCTTCCTGCGGGTCGCGATGGGCCTGGCGATCCGCGAGGTCGATCGCGAGGCGCGCGCGATCGAGTTCTACGAGCTGCTGTCGAGCTTCGACTTCATGGCGTCCACCCCGACGCTGTTCAACTCCGGCACCACCCGGGCCCAGCTGTCGTCGTGCTTCCTCACCACCGTCGACGACGACCTGGACTCCATCTTCGGCGGCTACCGCAACAACGCGCTGCTCGCGAAGTACTCCGGCGGCCTGGGCAACGACTGGACCCCGGTCCGCGGCCTCGGCGCGCACATCCGCGGCACCAACGGCGTCTCGCAGGGCGTCGTCCCGTTCCTCAAGATCGCCGGGGACACCGCGGTCGCGGTCAACCAGGGCGGCAAGCGCAAGGGCGCCGCGTGCGCCTACCTGGAGACCTGGCACGTCGACATCGAGGAGTTCCTCGACCTGCGCAAGAACACCGGCGACGACCGGCGCCGCACGCACGACATGAACACCGCGAACTGGGTTCCCGACGAGTTCCTGCGCCGGGTCCAGGCCGACGCGGACTGGACGCTGTTCTCCCCGGACGAGGTCCCCGACCTGCACGACCTCTACGGCACCGCATTCGCCCGCCGCTACCGCGAGTACGAGGCCGCCGCCGGCCGCGGCGAGATCCGGGTGCACCGGACGGTGCGCGCGGTCGACCTGTGGCGCCGGATGCTGACCATGCTGTTCGAGACCGGGCACCCCTGGATCACCTTCAAGGACCCGTGCAACCTGCGCAGCCCGCAGCAGCACGCCGGGGTGGTGCACTCGTCGAACCTGTGCACCGAGATCACCCTGAACACCCAGGCCGGGCCGGACGGCGAGGTCGCGGTCTGCAACCTCGGCTCGGTGAACCTGGCCGCGCACACCGGACCGGACGGGCTCGACGCCGACAAGCTGCGGCGCACGGTGACCACGGCCGTCCGGATGCTGGACAACGTCGTGGACATCAACTTCTACACGATCCCGGAGGCCCGCCGGTCCAACCTGCGGCACCGCCCGGTCGGCCTGGGGATGATGGGCTTCGCCGACGCGCTGTTCCAGCAGCGGATCGCGCCGGGCAGCGACGCCGCCGTCGAGTTCGCCGACCGCAGCGCCGAGGCGCTCAGCTTCCACGCGATCGCCGCGTCGTCGGACCTCGCGGTCGAGCGCGGCCGCTACGCCTCGTTCGACGGCTCGCTGTGGAGCCGCGGCATCCTGCCGATCGACTCGCTGGAGCTGCTCGCGGCCGCCCGCGAGGAGGGCGAGCTGGACGTCGACCGCTCCACCACCCTCGACTGGGACACCCTGCGGGCGACGGTCCGGCGCCAGGGCATGCGCAACTCCAACGTGCTCGCGATCGCCCCGACCGCGACGATCTCGAACATCTGCGGGGTCGCCCAGTCGATCGAGCCGATCCACCTGAACCTGTACGTGAAGTCCAACATGTCCGGCGACTTCACCGTGGTGAACCCGCACCTGGTCCGCGACCTCAAGGAACGCGGGCTCTGGGACGAGGTGATGGTCGCCGACCTCAAGTACTTCGACGGCTCGCTGGCCGAGATCGACCGGGTGCCCGCCGACCTCAAGGAGCTGTACGCGACGGCGTTCGAGATCGAGCCGCGCCGGCTGATCGCGGCCGCGTCGCGCCGGCAGAAGTGGCTCGACCAGGCCCAGTCGCTGAACCTCTACCTGGCCGGTCCGAGCGGTCGCAAGCTCGACGAGCTGTACCGGCTGGCCTGGCGCAGCGGCTGCAAGACCACCTACTACCTGCGCACCCGGGCCGCGACGTCGGTGGAGAAGTCCACCCTCAAGGGCACCGACGGGCGGCTCACCGGGGTGCCCAGCGGCGCCGGCGCGGGCGGCTCCCCGGCAGGCACCGCCCCGGCGCCGGCCGTCCCCGCGGCCCCGGCGGATTCCACCACCGGCGGCATGGAGCTCGATCTCGATCCCGCCGCCGCCTGCTCGATCGACGACCCCGACTGCGAGGCCTGCCAGTGACCACCGTGGACAGCACCACCGGCCCCCGGACCGACCCCGCCGACGCGACCGGCCTCGGCGAGATCGAGCGCGGCGCCGCCCCGGTGCACGCCGACGACAAGCGCATGATCAACGCCCGGACCGACGTCAACCAGCTGCTCCCGATGAAGTACCACTGGGCGTGGGAGAAGTACCTGGCCGGCTGCGCCAACCACTGGATGCCGACCGAGGTCGCCATGCAGGCCGACATCGCGCTCTGGCGCACCCCCGGCGGCCTCACCGACGACGAACGGCTGATGCTGACCCGCAACCTCGGCTTCTTCGCCACCGCCGAGTCGCTGGTCGCGAACAACATCGTGCTCGCCGTCTACCGGCACCTCACCAACCCCGAGTGCCGGCAGTACCTGCTGCGCCAGTCGTTCGAGGAGGCCGTGCACACGCACACCTTCCAGTACGTCTGCGAGTCGCTCGGGCTCGACGAGGGCGCGCTGTTCAACGCCTACCGCGAGGTCCCCTCGATCACCGACAAGGACACCTGGGCGCTGCGCTACACCCAGGCGCTGTCCGATCCGGACTTCCGGACCGGCACCCCGGAGAACGACCGGGCGTTCCTGCGCGACCTGATCGCGTTCTACGTGGTGTTCGAGGGCATGTGGTTCTACACCGGCTTCGCCCAGATCCTGGCCCTCGGGCGGCGCAACAAGATGGTCGGGATCGCCGAGCAGTACCAGTACATCCTGCGCGACGAGTCCATCCACCTGAACTTCGGCATCGACTGCATCAACCAGATCAAGATCGAGAACCCGCACCTGTGGACGCCGGAGTTCGCCACAGAGATCCGCGGCATGCTGCACGAGGCGTGCGAGCTGGAGATCGCCTACGCCCGCGACACCATGCCGCGCGGCATGCTCGGGCTGACCGCCGAGTCGTGCGAGCAGTACCTGCGGTTCATCACCGACCGGCGGGCCGAGCAGATCGGGCTCGCGCCGCTGTTCGGGCAGGCCGAGAACCCGTTCCCGTGGATGAGCGAGGCGATGGACCTGCGGAAGGAGAAGAACTTCTTCGAGACGCGGGTGACCGAGTACCGCACCGGCGGCTCCCTGGAGTGGGACTGAGTCACTGAGCCGGACGGCCACCGGCCCGACCGCCGAGATGCGCACCAGTGTCCGGATGTGATCGACAATTCGCGCTGACGCGCATCTCGGCGGCGGCGGGCAGCAGCGTCCCGCCGTCGACGACGAGCACCCGGTCGGCGAGCGCGTCGACCGCCTCGTGGTCGTGGCTGACGAACAGCACCGCCAGCCCCTCGGTGCGGCGCAGCTCCCCCAGCAGGTCCAGGATCGCCCGCCGGTTCGCCGGGTCCAGCGAGGACACGATCTCGTCGCACACCAGCAGCCGCGGCCCGGCCGCCAGTGCCCTGGCCAGGGCGACCCGCTGCTGCTGGCCGCCGGAGAGCCGGTCGGTGCGCCGGTCGAGCAGGTCCGCTGCCAGGCCGACCCGGTCCAGCAGCACCGCCGGCGGCGCCGGCGTCCCGAAGATCCGGATCGGGGCGGCGAGCTCCGCGGCGACGGTGCGGCGCGGGTTGAGCGAGCGGGCCGGGTTCTGGAACACGTACTGCACGGCGCCGCGCTGGGCCCGGGTCCGGGCCCCGGCGCGACCGGCCAGCGGCACCCCGTCCAGGGTGACGGTGCCGTCGTCCGGGCGGTGCAGCCCGACCAGGCAGCGGGCCAGGGTGCTCTTGCCCGCGCCGGAGTTCCCGACCAGCCCGACGCACTCGCCGGCGCCGACGTCGAGATCGACCCGGTCGAGCACCGGATGCGCCCGGTACCCGGCGGTCAGCCCGCGGACCTCCAGCAGCGGCACCCGGGCGATCCCGGCGGACGAGCGCGTACCCGGGGCGGTATGTGCCAGGGCGGTCTGTGCAGGGGCGGTATGTGCCACGGCGGCCTGCCCCGGGACGGTCTGCCCAGAGGCGGCCTGTGCCACGGCGGCCTGCCCCGGGACGGTCTGCCCAGAGGCGGCCTGTGCCAGGGCGCCCTGCGCCAGGGCGGCCCGCACCGGGGTGATGGCCTGCGGCCCGGCCGGAGCACCGTCGACCACGGTGAGCACGTCGTCGACGAGATCGCGGACCGCCGCCAGGTCGTGTGTGACGACGAGCAGCGCGACGCCGCGGGCCCGCCGCGCGCGCACCAGGTCCAGCACCGCCGCCGCGGTGTCCGGGTCGAGCCCGGTGGTCGGCTCGTCGAGCACCAGCAGGTTCGGGTCGCCGACCAGGGCGAGCGCCAGCAGCAGCCGCTGTTGCTGGCCGCCGGAGAGCTGGTGCGGGTAGCGGCGCAGGAACGCCGGGTCGCCGGGCAGCCCCACCCCGCGCAGGGTCGCGGCCACCGCGTCCCGGCCGGTCCCGGCACCGTGCGCGCGGTGCACGTCGCGGACCTGGGTGCCGATCCGCACCGACGGGCTCAGCCCGAGCGCCGGGTCCTGCGGGACCCAGCCGACGGCGCGACGGCCGGGACCGCCGCCGAACCGGACCGTCCCGCCGGCCCGCAGCCCGGGTGCCAGCGCCCCGGTCACCGCGCGGACCAGGGTGCTCTTGCCCGACCCGGACGGCCCGACCACGGCCAGCCCGCGGCCGTCGCCGAGCACCAGGTCGATCCCGGACAGCAGCGGGCGGCCGCCGGCGTCGTGCACCGAGAGCCCGTGCGCGACCAGCGCGTCCGGGCCGTCCCCGGCCCGCGGCGGGACCGGCACCGGCCGGCGCGGGGTGTCCCGGGCGGCGCGCGAGTCGGCCAGCAGGTTCACCGACACCACCAGCAGCACGATCATCAGGGCCGGGGCGAGCACCGCCGGAGGCTGCACGGTCAGCCCGCCCTGGTTGGCGGCGATGTCCAGCGCCCAGTCCGGGGTGTTCGGCGGCAGCCCGAGCCCCAGGTAGCCGCCCGCGGTGACCACCGACAGGGTCGCCGTCAGCCGCATCCCGGCGTCCGCGGCGACCACCGGGACGATGTTCGGGGCCACCTCGCGGAAGGCGATCCGGCGCAGCGGCTCGGCCCGGGCCTGCGCCGCCTCGACGTACCCGGCCGACGCCTCCTCCAGCACGGCGCCGCGGACCACCTTCACCACCCACGGCAGCGCGGTGAGCGCACCCGCGGCGACCAGCGCCGGGGCGCCGCGGCCGGCCGCCGTCGCCAGCACGGCGAGCACCAGGAACCAGGGCAGCACGACGAGCACGTCGACCGGCCGCATGATCCAGCCGTCCGCGGACCGGCGCAGCCCGGCCAGCAGCCCGGCCGGGAACCCGACCAGGTAGGCCGCGGCCAGCGCGGTCACGGTGATCAGCGCCAGCCGCCAGCCGCCGTGCAGCACCCGGGACAGCACGTCGCGGCCGAGCCGGTCGGTGCCCAGCGGATGCCCGGCGGACGGGCCGTCGAACGGGACGCCGACGGTGGCGCCCGGGTCCCACGGGGCCAGGATCGGCCCGGCCGCGACCAGCACGACCAGCACGGCGAGGCCCACGGCGACCAGCCGGCCGGGACCACGCCACCCGGTACCCGGACCGGGCCCGTCCTCCGGCCCGGCGCCGGGAGCGTCCCGCCGCCCGGTGCCGGGTACGTCCCGCCGCCCGGTGCCGGGTACGTCCCGCCGCCCGGCGCCGGGAGCGGCCGGGCCCCGGCGGCTCACCGGCGCCCGTCCAGGACCGCGCGGCGGGCGAGCGGGCTGGCGGCCAGCGCGGCGAGATCGGCGAGCAGGTGCACCGCCACCCCGAACACCGCCATCAGCACCGCGGCCGCCGCGACGACCGGGAAGTCGCGCAGCGCGATCGCCCGCACCAGCTCCTGGGCCAGGCCCGGGTAGGAGAACACCGTCTCGACGACGGCCACCCCGCCGACCAGCCCGGCCACCGATCCCGCGATCGGCGGCAGCGCCGCGGCCAGCGCGACCGGGGCCACGTAGCGGGCGAACAGCCGGGTGTGTCCGACGCCGTGCAGCGCCGCCGTGCGCAGCGGCTCCCCGGCGACCAGCTCGGCGGTGCGCGCCCGGATCACCCGCACCGGATGCGGGACCAGCCCGGCGAGCAGCGCGAGCACCGGCAGCACCAGCACCTCGGGGCGGGCCAGCGGGCTCGTCCCGGACGGCACCAGCGACACCGCGGGCAGCAGCCGCCAGCCGAGCGCGACGACCGCGATCAGCACCACCCCGATCACGAACGACGGCACCGCCTCCGCGGTGAGCGCGCCGGTGCTCACCGCGCGGTCGGTCCGGGTCCCGGCGCGCACCCCGGCGAGCACGCCGAGGCCCAGCGCCAGCGGGAACAGCAGCGCCACCGTGACCGACGCGAGCACCAGGCTGTTGCCGATCCGGGCGCCGAGCACGTCGGCGACCGGGCGGCCGGACAGCAGCGAGCTGCCCAGATCGCCGCGCAGCAGCCCGCCGGCCCAGGACCCGAACCGCTCGACCGGGCCGCGGTCCAGCCCGAGCTCGGCGCGCAGCGCGGCGACCTGCTCGGGCGGCAGCGCGCCGGAACGGCCGCTCTGCGCCAGGATCGTCTCGGCGGCGTCCCCGGGCAGCGTCTCGAACAGCCCGAACACCACGACCGCCACCACGACGAGCACCAGCGCCGCGCCGGCGAGCCGGCCGAGCAGGTACCGGATCACCGGCCGGGTCCGGTCACGCCGAGAGCCACACGCCGCGGTAGCTCGCCCAGTCGTCGTTGCCGAGGACGAACTCGGGCACGCCCTGCACCGACGGCGCGATCCCGGCAGGCTGCTTGACGAAGTTGTGCACGATCAGGCCGCCGGTGTCGAACAGCGTCTGCTGCAGCTCGGTGTAGAGCGCGGCCCGCTCGTCGACGTCGAGCGTGCCGCGGGCCGCCATGAAGGTCGCGTCCCACTCCGGGTCGCGCCAGCCGGCGTTGCCGGGCGCGTCGGAGACGGTGGTCTGGCCGTAGAAGTAGTCCAGGCTGTAGTTCCACCAGTTGTTGTGGGTGAGCGGGCGCTGCCCGGAGACCTGGGCGGCGTAGTTGTCGGCCGGGACGGTCTCCAGGTTCACCGTGATCCCGGACTCGCGGGCCTGCTCGGCGAACAGCGTCGCCGAGTCCAGCTGGCCGGGGCTGGAGTCGGCGGTGGTGAGGGTGACGGTCAGGTTCTCCTGCCCGGCCTGGCGGAGCAGCTCGCGGGCCCCGGCCGGGTCGTGCGGGCGCTGCGGGATGTCGCTCGCGTAGAACGGCGCGCCCAGCCCGTAGAGGTCGTTGCCGACCTCGGCGAACCCCAGGTATACGGTGTCGGCCATGGCCTGCCGGTCGACGGCCAGGCGCAGCGCCTGCCGGACCCGGACGTCGTCGAACGGCGGGGTGTCGGCCCGCATCTGGAGCGCCGCCATGGTGCCGAGCCGGGGCTCGACCAGCCGGAACGTCCCGTCGTCGGCGAGCGTCCTGGCGTGCAGCGGCGGGGTCTGGTCGATCATGTCGACCTCGCCGGAGCGCAGCGCGTTCACCCGCGCCTCCGGCTCCGCGATCTGCAGGATCTCGACCTCGTCGAGGTGCGCGACGCCGTCCCAGTACTCCGGGTTGCGCACCAGCAGCGCCCGCTCCCCCGGTGCCCACTCGCGGAGCACGAACGGCCCGGTGCCGACCGGCAGCGACGACGCGTCGAAGGTGTCGCTGCCCTCCTTGACGACGTAGACGTACCAGCCGGCCAGCACCGAACCGAGATCGGCGAGCGGCTCGGACAACGCGACCTGCACCGCGAGATCGCCGTCCGCCCTGGTCCGGGACAGGTCCACCATGGACAGGTCGGCCGAGGACGGCTTTGCCGGGTCGAGCATCCGCTCGATGCTGTACAGGACGTCCCGCGAGGTGAGCGGGCTGCCGTCGCTGAACCGCACGCCGGACCGCAGGGTGATCCGCCACTCGCTGCCGTCGGCGTTCGGCTCCAGCGACTCGGCGAGCCGGTAGCGCAGCGTCAGGTCGTTCTCGTAGGCGACGAGCCGGTCCCAGACGTTCTTGGCGATCGCGCCGGCCGCGGCCGATCCGGCGACGTGCGGGTCCAGCACGTCCGCCGACGGCGACTGCCCGGCCAGCGCGACCCGCAGCCGGCCGCCGGGGCGCGGCGGGCCGGCGTCCGGCGCGGCCGGTTCCGTGCTGCTCCCGCACCCGCCCAGCGCGACCGCGCCGGCCAGGCCGGCCGCACCGAGCAGCAGCGCCCGCCGGGACAGCGCCGTGCGGCGGGCCAGTTCGTCGATCCTCATGAAGAAGATTGATACATGAACAGCTGCTCAAGTCTGCAGTGAGTCACATCACCTTCGTGGCCGGGGCAGCACCAGCGGCGTGCCGGTCAGCGGATCGGTCGTCACCAGCGCGTCCACCCCGAACACCGACGACACCAGCTCCTCGGTGACGATCTCGCCCGGCTCCCCCTCGGCGACGATCCGGCCGCCGGCCATCGCGATCAGGTGGTGCGCGTAGCGCGCGGCCAGCTCCAGGTCGTGCAGCACCATCACCACCGTGCGGCCCTGCTCGACGTTCACCGTGCGCAGCAGCTCCAGCACGTCGAGCTGGTGCGCCAGATCGAGGAACGTGGTCGGCTCGTCGAGCAGCATCGTCTCCGGGCCCTGGGCCAGCACCAGCGCGATCCAGGCCCGCTGGCGCTGCCCGCCGGACAGCTCGGCCACCGGCCGGTCCGCCAGGTCGGCCAGCCCGGTCGCGGCCAGCGCGGCACCGACGGCCTCCTCGTCGTCCGGCGACCACTGCCGGAACCAGCGCTGGTGCGGATGCCGCCCGCGCCCGACGAGATCGGCGACGGTGATCCCGTCCGGCGCGGTCGGCTGCTGCGGCAGCACCCCGACCCGGCGGGCGAGCTCGGTTGCGGGCAGCCGGGACAGCTCGGTGCCGTCGAGCAGCACCCGGCCGGCCTGCGGGCGCATCAGCCCGGCGAGGCCGCGCAGCAGGGTGGACTTGCCGCAGGCGTTCGGGCCGACGATCACGGTGATCCGGCCGTCCGGGATCCGCACCGACTGCCCGTCGACGACCGGCTCCCCGGCCGCGTAGCCCAGGCTCAGGTGATGGCAGCTCAGGGTCATCCGCTCGCTCCGATCCGGTTGCCGCGCACCAGCAGCGCGATGAGCACGGGCGCCCCGACCAGCGCCGTGAGCACGCCGACCGGGAGCTCGCGCGGCGCGAACACGGTGCGCGCCACCAGATCGGCGGTCACCACCACGAGCGCGCCGGTCCCGGCGCAGGCGAGCAGACCGGGGCTGCGGTCGCGCAGCACCCGGCGGACGATCTGCGGCGCCACCAGCGCCACGAACCCGACCGGCCCGGCGGACGCGGTGGCCAGCGCGGACAGCCCGACCGCACCAGCCAGCAGCCCGGCCCGGGCCCGGCCGACCCGCGGGGACAGCGCGCGGGCCAGGTCGTCGCCGAGCTCGAGCACGGCCAGCCTGCGGGTCAGCGCCAGCATCGGCGGCAGCAGCAGGCACAGCCCGGCGGCGACCGGCACGACATCGGGCCAGGACCGGCCGGCCAGGCTGCCGACCAGCCAGACCGCGGCCTGGTAGGCGGCGTTGATGTCGGCCCGGCTGAGCAGGAAGGTCGCCGCCGCGCCGAGGATCGCGGCCACCCCGATCCCGACCAGCACCAGCCGGTAGCCGGAGAAGCCGCCCCGGTAGGCGATCGCGTACACCGCGACGGCCGCCACCGCGGCCCCGGCGAGCGCGCCGCCGGTCACCCAGGCCGCGGTCGCCCCGAACCCGATGATCATCAGCACCGCGCCGGCCGAGGCGCCAGCGTTGATCCCGATCACGTCCGGGCTGACCAGCGGGTTGTGCGCGAGGCGCTGCAGCACCCCGCCGGCGACGCCGAACGCCGCCCCGACCAGCACCCCGGTCAGCGCACGCGGGATGCGGTGGTTCACCACCACGTCGTAGGTGATCAGGGTGCCGTTGCCGGCGAGCGTGTCCAGCACGGTCGGCAGCGGCACCGGGTACTGGCCGACCGTCGTCGCCCACAGCGCGACCAGCACCGCACCCAGCCAGGTCAGCGTGCCGAGCACCAGCCCGCGCACCCCGAACCGGGCCGAGAACGGCCCGCGGCGCAGCACCACCGTCCCGCCACCCACACGACTCACAGGGTGGCCACCTTCCGGGTCCGCACCAGGTACAGGAACACCGGCCCGCCCAGCAGCGCCGCCGTCACCCCGATCTGGACCTCCTCGGGGGCGAGCACCACCCGGCCGGCGACGTCGGCGAGCAGCACCACCGCCGCGCACAGCAGCGCGGACAGCGGCAGCACCCACCGGTGCGCCGTCCCGACGAGCAGCCGGGCCGCGTGCGGCGCGACCAGCCCGACGAACGCGACCGGGCCGGCCACCGCGGTCGCCGTCCCGGCCAGCACCACGACGGCGACCAGGCCGGTCACCCGGGTCACGCCCGGCCGGGCACCCAGGCTGCGGGCGGTGTCGTCGCCGAGCGCGACCGCGTCGAGCCGGCGCACCAGGACCACCGCGAGCAGCACCCCGGCCACCGCGAACGGCACCGCCTGGCCGACCGTGACCAGATCGGCCCGCGCCAGCGACCCGATCACCCAGTACCGGTAGCGCGCGAACAGGTCCCGGTCGAGCAGGACGAACGCCGAGGTCATCGCCATGATCAGGGCGGAGACGGCGGCGCCGGCGAGTGCCAGCTTCACCGGGGTCGCGCCGTCCCGGCCGGAACCGCCGATCGCGTAGACCGCCGCGGCCGCGATCGCGCCGCCGAGGAAGCCGAACCACACGTAGCCGCTCAGCGACCCGACGCCGGTCAGCGCGATGACGGCGATCATCGCGCCGGCCGCGCCGGCGTTCACGCCGAGCGTGCCCGGCCCGGCCAGCGGGTTGCGGGTGACGCCCTGCGCGACCGCGCCGGCCAGCCCGAGGCAGGTCCCGGCCAGCAGCCCGGCGATCGTGCGCGGCAGCCGGATGTGCCGGACGACGATGTCCGACTGCGTCCCGCTGAAGTGCAGCAGCCCGGCGTGCAGCTCGGCCCAGGCCAGCGGGCGGGCACCCACCTTCAGCGAGGCGACGACCGCGACCGCGACCAGCAGCACCGCCGCCGGGAGCGCCCAGGGCGCGGCCGCGCGGACCCGGACCCCGGTGGGCGGCCGGACCGGGGCGGCGACGCTCACTCCGGGTGGACCAGGTCCGCGACCCGCTCGGCGGCGTAGGGGGCGCGCAGGCTGGCGGCCCGGTCCGCGAACAGGAACGCGTGCACCGCACCCTCCCGGACGGCGGTGCTGCCCGACAGCGCCGGATCGCCCAGGATCTGCGCGACGTCGGCCTCCCCGTCGGCGTCGACGGTGGCCGGATCGCAGCAGGTGGAGGTGAGGATGACGTCCGGGTCCCTGGCGATCAGCTCCTCCTTCGACACCGCCACGTGCCGGCGCTCGGTCAGGTCGGCGAACACGTTCTCGGCGCCGGCCATCTCCAGGATCCGGCTGCCGAAGTCGATGCCCGACGCCACCCGGTAGCTGCCGTCGTCGTCGTTGAGCAGGATCGCGACCCGCGGCGCCGGCCTGCCCTCGACCCGCTCCTGCACCGCGGCCACCCGCGCCTGCAGGTCGGCGACCAGCTCGCCGGCCCGCTCCTCGGCCCCGAGCAGCCTGCCCAGCGAGCGCAGGTCGTCGTAGATGGTGTCCATCGACACCTGGGCCGGATCGATGGCCTCGTCGGAGGCGCCGTCCTCGGTCGGGCACAGCGGGGCGTTGATCCAGGTCCGGACGCCCAGCTCGGCCAGGTCCGCCCGGGTGCTGACGGTCTCGTTGCCGCTCGCCGCGAACGAGTTGTTGTACCCGGACAGCACGAAGTCGGGTTCGGTGGCGAGCAGCGCCTCCCGGGTGGGGAGATCGGGGACGTAGGGGACCGCCTCCTGCGCCTGGGTGAACTCGGCCAGCACCGGCGCGTCCAGGTAGGCGGTGCCGACCAGCCGGTCGCTCACGCCGAGCGCGTGCAGCGTCTCGATCGCCGGCTGGTAGAAGGCGTAGATCCGCTGCGGCGGCTCCGGGACGGTCACCTCGATCCCGCAGTTGACCTCGGTCACCGGCTCGCCGCCGCCCGCGGCGGGCGCGTCGGGCGCCGGCGGGCCGCCGCAGGCGGAGAGGACCAGCGCGGCGGCGGCCGCGACGGCGACCGGCAGGATCCGGCGGGGAACGGACCGGGGGGACATCGCGGCTCCACAGCGTCGACGGGGCTCACAAGACACCTGACAAATTGTTCATATGTCATGGATGTCGTGAGATCCATCGTGCGGCCGGATTTTGTCCGGAACGTCACCCGGTCATCGGGCGGCGCGCAGCAGCTCCGTCCACCGGCGCAGCACCGGCTCGTCGGCGAGATCGGGGAAGTTCAGGTCCGGGCTGCCCTCGGCGCGCCAGCGCTCGACCAGCGACATGATCCGCACCGAGTCCAGGCCCAGGTCGAGCAGGTCGTCGTCGGGGCCGATGGTCGCCGGATCGCAGCCGAGCAGCTCGGCGACGTCGGCCCGGATCCGTTCCTCGAGCGGCAGGGTCATCGGTTCACTCCTCGTCGTCGGGGCCGGTCCCGGCCGCCGTGCGGTCCTGCAGCGCCGCGCGCAGCTCGCGCCTGCTGGTCTTGCCGACCCCGGTGACCGGGAACGCGGGGACGATCTCGACCAGGTCGGGGACCTTGAACGCGGCCACCCCGCGCTCGCGGACGAAACGCCGCAGCACGGCGCCGGTCGGGGCACCACCGGGGCGGGGCACCACCCACGCCTGGGTGCGCTCGCCGAGGTACTCGTCGGGGACACCGACGACGGCGGCGTCCAGCACGTCCGGGTGCGCCATCAGGTGGTCCTCCACCTCGGCCGGGGCGACCTTCTCGCCGCCCCGGTTGATCTGTTCCTTCACCCGGCCGACGACCTCGATGTGCCCGGTCGGGCGGCGCCGCACCAGGTCGCCGGTGCGGTAGAAGCCGTCCGCGGTGAACGCCGTCGCGTTGTGCGCGGCGGCCCGGTAGTAGCCGCGGATGGTGTACGGGCCGCGGGTGAGCAGCGCCCCGGCCCGGCCGGGCTTCACCAGCGCGTCGGACGGTGCGGCCGGGTCGTCGGGATCGACGATCCGGATCTCGTCGTCCGGCGAGATCGGGCGGCCCTGGGTGGTCAGCACGAGCTCGTCCGGGTCGTCGAGGCGGGTGTAGTTGACCAGGCCCTCGGCCATCCCGAAGACCTGCTGCAGCCGGCAGCCCAGCGCCGGGCCGATCCGGGCGGCCAGCTCGGGGCCGCACTTGGCGCCGCCGACCAGCACCACCTCCAGGCTGGACAGGTCGCGGGTGGTGCGCCCGGCGGCGTCGATCCAGGCGGCGGCCAGCGGCGGGACCAGACCGGTGATCGTCACCCGCTCCTGCTCGACCAGCTCGAACGCGGTGGCCGGGTCCGGCGCCGGGGCCAGCACCGAGGCCGCTCCGGCGTGCAGGGCACCGAGCACGCCCGGCGAGCTGAGCGGGAAGTTGTGCGCCACCGGCAGCGCGGCGAGGTACACGCTGTCCGGGCGCAGGCCGCAGATCCGGGCGCTCTCCCGGACGCTGTAGAGGTAGTCGTCGTGGGTGCGCGGGATCAGCTTGGGCAGCCCGGTGGACCCGCCGGAGAGCTGCAGGAACGCCACCTCGCCCGGGTCGCGGGCGGGCAGCTCGCGGGCGGGGGCGGCGGCCAGCTCGGCCAGCCCGGCCGTGCCCGCGGTGGTGCCGCCCGATCCGGTGTCCAGGACGACCACCTCCCGGACCGACCCGACCGCGTCGGCGGTGGCCCTGGCGAGCGCGCCGTGGTCGAAGCGGGCGTGCGCGTCGACGGTGATCACGGCGGTCGCCGCGGACCACTCGGCGACGTGGCGCAGCTCGGTGCCGCGGTGCGCGGGCAGCGCGAACACCGGCCGGGCGCCGAGCCGGAACAGCGCGAACACCACCGGCAGGAACTCCGGCACGTTCGGCAGCTGGAGCACCACGTTGTCGCCCGGCCGGACGCCGAGGTCGTGCAGCCCGGCCGCGAGCCGGTGTGCCCGGTCGTCCAGTTCGGCGACGGTCCACCGCTGCGCCACCGGGCCGGTGCGGCCGACGACCGCGGTGCGCTCCGGGTGCGCCGCGGCGAGCCCGGACAGCCAGGCCCCGAACGTCTCGCCGCGCCAGTGGCCGAGCGCGCGGTAGCGGTCGGCGACCTCCGGCGGCCACGGCACGTGCTCGGGATCGGTCAACGCATGTCCTTCCGGGTGGCGGCCCGGTACAGGCCGGGGTGTCACAGGCCGAGGCTCGCGCCGCCGTCGACGGTCAGGGTCTGCATGGTGATGTGCCGCGCGGTGTCCCCGGCCAGGAACAGCACGGCGGCGGCGACGTCGGAGGGTTCGGCGATCCGGCCGAGCGGGATGCCGAGCCGGTAGCGCTCCGGCGCCCCGGCGACGACGGCGGCCGCCCCGGCGTCGTCGTCCGGGTCCGGCCACAGCGCCCGCTGCATGGCGGTGTCGGTCGCCCCCGGGCAGACCGCGTTGCACCGCACGTGCGGGGCCAGCTCCAGGCCGAGCGTGCGGGTCAGCGACACCGACGCGGCCTTGGACGCCGCGTAGGCCGCCATCCCGGCCCGCGGGGTGCGGGAGGCGTCCGAGGCGACCGTGACGATCGCGCCGGCACCGCGCCGGTACATCCGCCGGCCGGCGGCCCGGCCGGCGTTCCAGACGCCGGTGGTGTTGACGGCCAGGCAGGCCGCGAGATCGGCGTCGTCGGCGTCCAGCACGGCGCCGGTGCGCAGCACCCCGGCCGCGCAGACCAGCAGGCCGAGCGGGCCGAGGTCCTGCTCGGCGACGTCGACCGCGTCGGCGACCGCGGCGGCGTCGGTGACGTCGGCGACCAGCGGCAGCACCCGCGCACCGGCACCGGCCAGCGCCCCGGCGGTGCCGACGACGGCGGCGTCCCGGTCCAGCAGGGCGACCGGGCGGCCCTGTGCCACCAGCGCCGACGCGATCTCCGCGCCGATGCCGCGGGCGGCACCGGTGACCAGTGCGACGGGCGGTTCGGGTGTCACCACGCGACGAATCTATGAAGTGAGGCTTCCCTCAACAAGGGGTCGCCTCACCTGGTGGGATGACCCCGCTCACGGGGCGCCCTGGTCCGCCAGCTGCTCGGTGACGTCGGCCAGGTCCTGCTCGGTGGGCGCGTCGTCCTGGGTCAGGTCGGCCCGCCAGTAGCCGGTGAAGGCGACCGCGCGCTTGTCCAGGCCGCGCTCGCCGACCAGGTGCCTGCGCACCGCCCGGACCGCCGACGCCTCCCCGGCCACCCAGCCGAACACCTCGTCGGCGCGGTCCGGCAGCGACACCGCCCGCACCGCGTCGAGCAGCGACGCCGGCCGGTGCACCCAGTGCACGGCGAGCTCCGCCCGCGAGGTGAGCCGCTGCTCCTCGGCCGGGCCGGCCACCTCGACCACCGCGACCGCGCGGACGCCGGCCGGCAGCGACTCCAGGATCGCCCCGATCGCCGGGAGTGCGGTCTCGTCCCCGGCCAGCAGCCGGACCGGCTGCCCGGACGGCGTCCGGTACCCGGCGACGGCCGGGCCGAGCACGCCCACCGCGTCGCCGATCGCGGCGGCGGCCGCCCACCGGCTCGCCGGACCGGCCGGGCCGGAGCCGCCGGTCGTCCCGTGCAGCACGAAGTCGATCACCATCCGGCCGGCGTCGGGATCCAGCGAGCGCACCGTGTACGACCGCATCCACGGCCTGCGCTCCTCGGGTACGGCCAGGTAGCGGGCGTACCACCCGGCGACGCCGCTGCCGTCCTCCGGCGCGGCCGGGATCTCCGGGATCCCGCCGTCCCGGGCGAGGAACAGCTTCACCTGCTGGTCGGGGGCGACCGACGCGGCGCCGCGCCAGTCGTCGGACTCCAGGGTGATCCGGCGCATCAGCGGGGTCAGCGGCTCGATCCCGGCCACCCGGCCGAGGACGTACGGGGGCAGGGGCTGGGTCATGGGCTCTCCTCGACTGTGGCGGTGGCGGTGGCGGCAGGGGTGGCGGCAGGGGTGGCGGTGCGGGCCGGCACGAGCCGCCAGCCGCGGGCCCGCCGGCGGGACTCCTGGAAGGCGGCGTAGCGGCCGCCGAGTGCCACCAGCTCGGTGTGCGTGCCCTGTTCGACGATCCGGCCGTCGTCGAGCACGACGATCCGGTCCGCACCGACCACGGTGGGCAGCCGGTGCGCGATCACCAGCACGGTGGAGCGCCGGGCGAGCGCCCGCATCGACCCGGTGAAGAACCGCTCGTTCTCCGGGTCCAGCGCGGCGGTGGCCTCGTCGAGCAGCACGATGTCGGCGTCCTTGAGCAGCGCCCTGGCGATCGACACCCGCTGGCGCTCGCCGCCGGACAGCGAGGTGCCGCCCTCGCCGACCCGGGTCGCCCAGCCGTCGGGCAGCCGCTGCACGATCTCGGTGACGCCGGCCAGCCGGGCCGCCTCGGCGAGCTCGCCGGGCGTCGCGTCCGGCCTGCCGAGCCGCACGTTGTCCTCCAGCGTGCCGTCGAACAGGTAGACGTCCTGGAAGACCAGCGCCAGCTGGGCCATCAGGTCCTCGGTGGTCTGGTCGCGGACGTCGGCCCCGCCGACCCGGACGGTCCCGGCGTCGACGTCGGCGAACCGGGCGATCAGCCGGGTCACCGTGGTCTTGCCGGATCCGGAGGCGCCGACCAGCGCGACCGTGCTGCGCGGCGGGATCCGCAGCGACACCTCGCGCAGCACCGGCGTCCCCGGCTGGTAGCCGAAGCTCACCCGGTCCAGCTCGACGGCGCCGGGCTCCGGGCGGGCGGCCGAGGCGGCCGGCTCGGGCAGCGGCTCCTCGGAGAGCACCGCGACCAGCCGGCGCAGGTCGTTGCGGGCGATCCGGACGACGCCCGCGTAGTCGCCGACCTCGGCCAGCGGGCCGGTGAACCGGGCCGCGAGCGCGACCAGCGCGATCATCCGGACCGGATCGAGGGTGCCGCCGAGCGCGAGGAAGGCGCCGGTCAGGATGAGCACGCTGAACGCGACCTGCACCGCGAACCCGCCCGCGACGATGCCGGCGGTGGCCAGCCAGATCGAGCGGCGCCCGGCGCGGCGCTGGTCCTCGATCGCGTCCTCCAGCGGTGCGTAACCGCCGGCGCCGCGGCCGAAGGCGCGCAGCACCCGCTGGGCGCGGGCGAACTCCACGACCCGGTTCCCGGCGACCACCGCGGCGGCGTCGTCGAGCTCGTCGCCGCGGCCCACCCAGCGGGCCGCGAACCGGAACGCCAGCCACAGCAGCGGCGCGCAGACCGCGGCGGCGACCGCGAGCCGCCAGTCGAACAGCAGCATCGCCAGCGCGATCGTGGCCGGCGTGGCGACCGCGACGACCAGCGGCGTCAGCAGGTGCGCGAACAGTCCGGCCACCATCATCGTGCCGCCGGTGACCAGCCGGGACAGCCGGCCGACCCGCTCGGCGGAGAACCAGCCCAGCGGCAGCGACGAGACGTGGTCGCCGAGCCGCTCGTGCATCGTGGTCAGCACCACCAGCGCCACGCCGAAGCCGCGCATGGCCTGCACGTGGTAGGCCACGCAGGCCAGCACGACGGCGAGCAGCAGCACGCCGGTCCAGGTCCAGGCCGCCGCGGTGTCGCCGACCAGCAGCGCCTCCAGGAACGGGACGAGCAGCACCGTGGCGAGGCCCTGCAGCACGCCGAAGCCGATCACCCAGGCCAGGTAGCCGAACATCCGGCGGCGGTGCTGCGGGCCGAGGATCAGCAGCAGGTCGGAGATCATCGGGCGTCGTCCTCCCCGGACCGGTGCGCGGCCCACATCGCGGCGTAGCGGCCGCTCGCGGCGAGCAGCTCGTCGTGCGTCCCGGACTCGACTATCCGGCCGTCGTCGACGACGGCGATCCGGTCGGCGCCGGTGATCGTCGAGAGCCGGTGCGCGACGACGAGCACGGTGCGGCCGGCGGCGAGCCCGGACAGCGCGTCCTGGATCTCGGCCTCGGACTCCGGGTCGGCGAACGCGGTCGCCTCGTCGAGCACCAGCACCGGGGTGTCGGCGAGCAGCGCGCGGGCGATCGACACCCGCTGCGCCTCGCCGCCGGAGAGCAGCGCGTCCTCCCCGACGACGGAGTCGTAGCCGCGGGGCAGCGCGAGGATCCGGTCGTGGATCCGGGCGGCCCGGCAGGCGTCGTGCAGCTCGTCGTCGGTGGCGTCCGGGCGGCCGAGCCGGACGTTGCCGGCGATCGTGCCGTGCAGCAGCTGGACGTCCTGCAGCACGAACCCGACGTGCCGGTACAGCACCGCCGGATCGATCTCCCGCACGTCCACGCCGCCGATCCGCAGCGCACCGCCGGTCACGTCGTGGAACCGGGCGACCAGGGTGGCCAGCGTGGTCTTGCCGGCGCCGGACGGGCCGACCAGCGCGGTGACCGTCCCCTCCGGACAGTCCAGGTCGATCCCGCGCAGCACCTCGGCGCCGTCGCCACCGCCGTAGGAGAACCGGACGCCGGCCAGCTCGATCCGGTGCCCGGCGGGTTCGCGCGGCTCGTCCGGTTCCGGCAGCACCGGGGTCGCCAGCAGCTCGTGCAGCCGCAGCGCCGCCGCGGCGGCGGTGCGCCGGTTGGACGCGCCGAAGCCGAGCGCGGTGATCGTGGTCGGGACGACCAGCGAGACCAGGATGCCGGTCATCGCCTCGACCGGGGTGATCCAGCCGGCGCCGACGAACCAGGCCGTCCCGGCGCAGGCGACGAGCAGCACCACCGGCGCCGAGATCGCCATCGTCGCGATCACCTCGATCCGCAGCATCGGGCGGACCCACTCGGAGTAGAACCGGCCGAAGTCGCGGGCGGCCTCGGCGTAGCCGCGGTGCGCCCGGCGGGCCTGGCCGAACGTCTTGACCACGGCGATGCCGGACACGAACTCGACGACGGCCGAGCTGATCCGCTCGTTGCCGGCGTTCATCTGCTCGACCTTCTCGGTGTAGCCGCGCATCATCCAGGCGTAGGCGGCGGCGTACCAGGGCAGCGTCACCAGCGCGAGCAGCGCCAGCCGCCAGTCCAGCCAGGCGAGGTAGCCGATCCCGGCGATCGGCAGCACCCAGGCGCCGACCCACTCGACCGGATGGTGCGCGACGACCTGGTGCAGGTCGTGCACGTCGTCCTGGGCGGCCTTGCGGACCATCCCGGAGGAGCGCTCGGAGAACCAGCCCAGCGGCACCCGGCCCAGGTGCGCGGCCATCCGGCGGCGCAGCAGCGCCTGCAGCCGGACGTCGGCGAAGTGGGTCAGCGCCAGCGCCAGGCCGGTGATCACGCCGCGGGCGCCCAGCCCGCCGACGATCAGCCACACCGCGCCGAGCACCGCGCCGTCGTCCGGCGGGCCGGGTTCCAGGAACGCCGCGGCCAGCCCGGCGAGCGCGACGAACGGCACCAGCGCGGCCGCCGAGCCGATCGCGGCCAGCACCTGCGCGACCCGGATGGTGCCCCGGACCGGCCGGAGCAGGTCGGCCAGCGCGGCGGACTCGGCGCGGGCGCGGGCCCGCGGGTCCGGTGCGGGCTCGACCGCCGGGCCGGCCGGGACCTGCTGCTCGTCGATGGTCGTGGTCACGACGTCTCCCGGGTCGGACAGAGGTTTGATTAGGCGAACCTTAGCTATCCGTGAATAGCGTTCGCAATCCCTTCCGGCGTACGGTTCCGGGGTGTCGATCAGGCCGGGCCCACGCGCCGGGAACCGGCCGGGCCCCAAGCCGCGGCTGACCCGGGAGGAGATCGTCGAGGCGGCCGTCGAGGTCGGCGTGGACCGGCTGTCGGTGGTCGCCGTCGCGGAGCGGCTCGGCGTCGCACCGGGCACCCTGTACCGCTACGTCGACGGCCTGGAGGAGATCGCCGCCGCCGCGGTGGAGCTGGTGTTCGCCCGCACCCCGCTGCCGCCGTCGGACCGGGGCTGGCGGGCGTTCCTGGAGGACGAGGCGGCGCTCGCGTTCGACCTGCTGATGCGCTACTCCGGCCTGATCCGGGACTTCGACGCCGATCTCGGCACCGTCTCCGGCAGGCGGATGCGGCAGATCGTCGCGGTGCTGCGCGAGGCGGGCTTCGATCCCGGCGCCGCGGTCCGGGTCGCCGACGCGGCCCTGGACATCGTCGCCGACGGCACGGTCCAGGCCCGGTTCGTCCGCGGCCCGCAGGGCGGGCCGGGCGACATCTCCGAGCCGGCCGCCGCCTACCTCGACTCCCTGGACGAGCCGGTCCGCTCCGAGGTGCTGGCGATCATGCTCGATCCGCGGGCGCACGTGCTGGACAAGGTCGCGCTGGTGCTCGACGGCGTGGAGCACCGGCGGGCCGGCGGCCGGGACGGCTACCGCGGGATCCGCTGACCGGGCGGGTCACCCGGCGTTGCGGTCGCCGTCCGGGTCGAGCAGGTCCGGCTCCGGCGCGGCCCGGCCGCGCCAGGCGGCGAGCACGTCCGGATCGGCGCCGGTGTGCCCGAGCACCCGCAGCGCGACGGCCTGCGCCGCCCGTCCCGGCGGATCGGCCGGGCGGGCACCGGGCCGCTCCCCGGCGCGCACCGCGCGGGTCACCTCGGCGGTGATCTCCCGCTGCGCCGGATCGCCGAACCGGTCGAGCAGCCGGTCGAACGCGGCCAGCCGCGCCGGGTCGAACGGACGACGGCCACCGGTCAGGTCGGTCAGCGGATGGGCCGGGTAGAGGTGCCCGCACGGCAGGTGCCCGGCCGGCACCGGGACGGTCGCCGCGTGCGTGCGTCCGGACCGCAGCACGTCCGGCAGCAGATGGGTGTGCGGGCCGTCCGGCGAGCGGCCGTCCGGCGGCGGGATCGCCGCATACACCTCGATCCGGCCGATCGCGGTCCGGAACACCCGGTGCGGACCGGCGGCGACCAGCGCGCCGGTGAGGCGGGCGTCCAGCGGGTGGCCCTGCGCGTCCCGCAGCAGATCGAGCAGGTCCGGATCGGCGGTGCGCACGCAGGCGTCCACCGTCGGCGTGCCCAGCCCCAGGTCGACCAGCACCGCGCCCCGGTCGGCGGCGCGCAGCGCCCCGGTGTCCGGGCCGAGGACGGTCACCGCCGTCCGGCCGGCCCGGCGGGCGTCGCCGGCGGGCAGGCACAGCGCGACGGCGTGGTTCCAGTGCCCGCCCGGGCCGACCGGGGTGCGGTGGGCGACCGGCCGGGTGCCGGACGGCGGATCCACCCGGATGCCGCCGCGCCCGGTCACGACCGTCCCGGGACCGGTGGTGACCGGCTCGTCCGGGAGCCGGACGAACTCCGCGATCGCGCCGGGCGCGCCCATGCTCCAGCCCGCGTCCGGGTCGTCGAGGTATCCGGTCAGCAGCTCCCGAACGGCGTCCATCCCCGCACCCTGCCCTGCACCGGCGGCGGTCGACACCCCGCACCGGCGTGTTGCATATTGTGTGCAACAACTCGGGGGAGTGCGCATGGCGCAGGGACCGCACGACGGGACCGAGTGCACCGGCTGTGACTGGGACCGACGACCGGAGGCGTTCCGCTGGTACCCCGAGCCCGGCACCGGGCCGGCGCCCCCCGGGGGGTCACCGGGCCCCGATCCGGTCCCAGCGCCGTCCCCACCACAGGGCGGTCCCCGCGGTCAGCACCACGGCCACCGAGGGAACGAGCACCACCTGCGGCGCGGTGAAGAGGTACTCGCGCCCCTCCGCCACCATCGCCCCCCACTCCGCCGTCGGCGGCTGGACACCCAGCCCGAGGAACGACAGCCCGGAGACGGTCAGCAGGGTGCTCGCGAACCGGACGCAGGCGTGCGCGGCGAGAGGTGGCGCGAGGTTGCGGGCGACGTGCCCGGCCAGCACCCGCACCGGACCCGCGCCGAGCGCCCGGGCGGCCGTCACGTACTCGCGTCCGATCTCGGCGAGCGTGAGCAGGTGCGCCTGCCGGGCGAACGGCGTCCAGGCGATCGCGGTCACCGCGACCAGCAGCGAGCCGGTCCCCGGGCCGAGCGCGACCGCGGCCAGCAGCCCGAACAGCACCACCGGGATCGCCGCCAGCACGTCGACCAGGCGGATCACCAGCCGTCCGAACCGGCCGGTCACCGCGGCGAGCATCCCGACCGCCACCCCGGCGACACCGGTCAGCAGCACCGCGAACAGGCTCAGCCCGATCGTCAACCGGCCGCCGTGCACCAGCCGGGACAGCAGGTCCCGGCCCAGCTGGTCGGTCCCCAGCGGGTGGGCGGCGGACGGCCCGGCGAGCAGGCCCGCGAAGTCGGCCCGGTCCGGATCGGGCAGCAGTAGCGGCCCGGCGAGCAGCACCACCACCAGCAGCAGCACCGGCAGCGCCGCCGGCCCGGTCACCGGTCCGATCACCGGCAGGGAGGGCCCCCGGCGCCGGGTCATCCGGCCCGCTCCGCCGTGCGCCGGACCGGGTCCAGCGCGGTGGCGACCGCCTCCACCAGCACCCCGGCCGTCACCGCCACCGCCACCACGACCAGCGTCCCGGCCTGGATCACCGGCAGGTCCTGGGCGGGGACCGCCCGGTGCAGCAGCCGGCCGAGGCCGGGGATGCCGAAGACCACCTCGACCACCACCGAGCCGCCGAGCAGACCGGCCACGAACATCCCGGCCAGCGCGGTCACCGACGTGGTGGCCAGCCGGGCCCCGTGCCGCCACAGCACGCGCTGCCCGGACAGTCCCTTCGACCGGGCCAGCAGCACGTGCGGGCGCTGCAGGATCCCGACCGTCTCGGCCCGGACCAGCTGCGCGGCGAGCGCCCCCGGGTAGGCGGCGAGGGTCAGCACCGGCAGCACCAGGTGCTCCGGACCGCCCCAGCCGATCGCCGGCAGCCACCCGGCCCACACCGCGAGGGCCAGCACCAGCCAGGGTGCGAGCACGAACTCCGGCACCGCGACCCCGGCGATCGTCCCGGCGCCCAGGCACCGGTCCCAGCGGCCGCCGGGACGGCGGGCCGCGTACACCCCGGCCGGGATCCCGACGGCCGCGGCCAGCGCGAGCGCGAGCACGGTGAGCAGGCCGGACACCGTCGCCGCGCTCCCGACCTGCTCGACGACCGGGGTCCGGGACACGTACCCGAGGCCGAGGTCACCGCGCAGCACGCCACCGAGCCAGCGCAGGTACTGCTCGACGACCGGCCGGTCCAGGCCCAGCTCGGCGCGCACCCGCGCCTCGGTCGCCGGGTCCGGGACCGCCTCGGCGGTGCGGGCCCGCAGCACCGCGCGGGCCGGGTCCACGTCCACCCAGCGGGGAAGTGCGAACACCAGCACCGACGCGGCCAGCAGCACCGGCGGGACGACCAGCAGCCGCCGCAGGAGAAGGAGGAGTCCGCTCACCCGGCCGGGATCAGCTGCGGCAGCACCGGCCGGATCTGCAGCGGATCCGGGGTGAACCCGGTCGCCCCGCGCAGCACCGCGGTGTTCAGCGGGTGCACCAGCATCACCCCGACCGCGTCCGCGGTGAGCATCCCGGCCGCCTCGGCGAACAGCTGCCGGCGCTGCGCCGGATCGACGGTGCCGTTCAGGCGGTCGACGAGCGCGTCGTAGGCGGGGCTGCAGTACTGGTCGATCGCGTAGCTGCCGGCGCAGGTGTAGTCCGAGGTGAGGGTGCTCGCCGCATCCGGGAAGTCGGACAGGTAGCTGCGCGAGTTGAGGAACATGTCGTACTGCCCGGCGAGCACCTCGGGCAGACCTGTTCAATCAATAGAACGTGTGGAATGCCCCCGCGGCGCCCACCGTGACGGCCGGTCCGGTGGAGCGCCGCGGGAGCGCACCGGCGTCAGCCGGTGGTCTGCGCCCGGACCCGGCGGGCCGCCGCGACCAGGTTGGTGAGCGCCGCGACGGTCTCCGGCTCACCGCGGGTCTTCAGCCCGCAGTCCGGGTTCGCCCACAGCCGCTCCGGGCCGATGTGCCGCAGCGCCGCGGTGAGCTGGCCGGCGAGCTCGTCGGTGTCCGGCACCTCGGGCGAGTGCACGTCGTAGACGCCCGGGCCGAGGCCGCGCGGGATGCCCGGCCCCAGGTCGGCGAGCACCTCCATCCGGGACCGGGCCGCCTCGACGGTGGTGACGTCGGCGTCCAGCCCGTCGATCGCCCCGACCACCTCGCCGAACTCGGAGTAGCACAGGTGGGTGTGGATCTGGGTGCCGTCGGCGACCCCGCCGACCGACATCCGGAACGCGTCCACCGCCCACTCCAGGTAGCCGGCGCGGTCCCGCTCGTGCAGCGGCAGCAGCTCGCGCAGGGCGGGCTCGTCCACCTGGATGATCCGGATCCCGGCCGCCTCCAGGTCGGCGACCTCGTCGCGCAGGGCCAGCCCGACCTGGCGGGCGGTGTCGGCGAGCGGCTGGTCGTCGCGGACGAACGACCAGGCCAGGATGGTGACCGGCCCGGTCAGCATGCCCTTCACCGGCCGCTGCGAGAGCGACTGCGCGTAGCTCGCCCAGTCGACGGTGATCGGGGCCGGGCGGGACACGTCCGAGTGCAGGATCGGCGGCCGCACGCAGCGCGAGCCGTAGGACTGCACCCAGCCGAACTCGGTGGTGGCGAAGCCGTCCAGGTTCTCGGCGAAGTACTGGACCATGTCGTTGCGCTCGGGCTCGCCGTGCACCAGCACGTCCAGCCCGATCTCCTCCTGCAGCGCGACCACGCGGGCGATCTCCCGGCGCATCCGCCCGGTGTACTCGCCGGTGTCGATCCGGCCGCTGCGGTGCGCCGCCCGGTCGGTGCGGATCGCGGCGGTCTGCGGGAACGAGCCGATCGTGGTGGTCGGGACGTCGGGCAGGCCCAGCGCCTCGCGCTGCACCTTCGCCCGCACGTCGGCCGTGCCGCGCCGGTAGTGGTCGGCGCCCAGCTCGGCCAGCCGGGCCCGGACCGTCGCGTCCCGGCGGGCGGCCGCCGCGACCCGCTCCCGGGTCTCCCGCGCGGCGTCGAACTCGGCCGCGACCGAGGCCCGGCCGCCGTGCAGGGCGCGGCCGAGCAGCACCACCTCGTCGACCTTCTGCCGGGCGAAGGCGAGCATGTCGACGACGTCGCCGGTCAGCGACGCCTCCACGGACAGGTCGTAGGGGACGTGCAGCAGCGAGCACGACGTCGAGATCCCCACCCGGCCCGCGACGCCGGTCAGCCGCGACGCGGTGACCAGGGCGGCGTCCAGGTCGGTGCGCCACACGTTGCGCCCGTCGACGACGCCGGCCAGCACCAGCTTGCCGCCGATCCCCTCGACGCCGTCGATCCCGTCCAGATCGGACGCCCCGGTGACCAGGTCCAGGGCCAGGCCCTCGACCGCGGTCGAGGCGAGCACCGGCAGCGCCGGGCCGAGCTCACCGAAGTACGACGCGACCAGGATCTTCGGCCGGCGCGGCGCGGCCGCGAGCCGGTCGTAGGCCCGGCGCAGCGCGGCGATCTCGTCGTCGGAGCGGTCCGCGGCGAACGCCGGCTCGTCCAGCTGCACCCACTCGGCACCGGCGTCGGCCAGCTCGGCGAGCAGGTCCCGGTAGACCTCGACCAGCGGGCCGAGCAGGTCCAGCGGCCGGAACCCCTCGGGCGCACCCTCGGCGGGCTTCGAGAGCAGCAGCAGGGTCACCGGGCCGACCAGCACCGGGCGGGTCACGACGCCGGAGCGCAGCGCCTCCCGGAACTCCTCGAGCGCCGCGCGCGAGCCGGGCGCGAGCCGGGTCCCCGGGCCGATCTCGGGCACCAGGTAGTGGTAGTTCGTGTCGAACCACTTGGTCATCTCGCAGGCCGGCGCGCCGGTGCGGCCGCGGGCCATCGCGAACATCCGCTGCAGCGGGTCGGTGATGCCGGCGAAGCGCTCCGGGACGGCGCCGACGGCGAGCGCGGTGTCCAGGACGTGGTCGTAGAACGAGAACGTGTTGCCGGGGACCTGGTCCAGTCCCGCGTCCCGCAGCGTGGTCCAGGTGTCGCGGCGCAGTCCGGCCGCCACCTCGTGCAGCGCGGAGACGTCGGACCGGCCGGCCCAGAACGCCTCGGTCGCCCGCTTCAGCTCCCGGTGCGGCCCGATCCTGGGGTACCCCAGCACGGTGCTGCCGGTGGTGGACACGGATGACACAGGTTTCGCCATGGTCACAGCCCTCTCTCCTCGCGAGCGCGGTGGAGGACCCGTCACCGCCGGAGAGGGGCACGACGGCACGGTCCGGGCGGGTCCGCACCGGACGCGCGATGGCGCCGGCGGGCACGGTGGTCACCCGGTCGTCCGCTGGGCCCTCCCTCGAGGCCACGGATCCGCGCACGCCGGTCGGCGCGCGCACCGGCGGCAGGTATTCGGACTCGTGGGCGCCGTGCTCGTGCCTACCGGCCGTCGCTTCCCGGGTCGGTTCCCAGTGCTGATGACGACTGTCGTTCCCACTCACCGCTGCGGGGCAGTCCCGGATTCACACCGGGTTCCCTGTTGTCCCGTGCCGGCCCCCGCGGGGACCGGCACGAACCGTCGGCGGACCGACCATAACCCACCGGACGCGATCGGCGGACTGTTGCCTTCTCCTCACTGTTGCCATACTCTGGCAACACGTTCGCCCTCCCCGCTCGGGGTCGAGGGCGACCTATCCCTGCACCCCTCCGTTCAGACGGGTTTCCTGCCTGGTCTGCCGAGGAGTAATCGCGATCACCTCTGTGCCCGGGGCCACAACCGGTCCTAGCGTGCGGCTCGACCCATCCGCCTGCCGCAGAAAGGGCTGACATGCAGGTAGACGAGCTGCTCAAGCCGTTCCCCATCAAGGAGTTCCACCCGTTCCCCAGGGCGCTGCTGGGTCCCGGCTCGCACGAGCTCATCGGCCCGGAGGCCCTCAAGCTGGGCTTCAAGAAGACCCTGGTCATGACGTCCGGCCTGCGCGGCACCGACATCGTCCACAAGATCGTCGAGTCGATGAAGTACCACGGCCTCGAGGTCGTCGTGTACGACCAGGTCGAGTCGAACCCCAAGGACTACAACGTCATGGACGCTGTGGGCCTCTACCAGCAGAACAAGTGCGACTCGTTCGTCTCCATCGGCGGCGGCTCCTCGCACGACGCCTGCAAGGGCGCGCGCGTCTCGGTCGCCCACGACGGCCGCAACGTCAACGAGTTCGAGGGCTTCAACAAGTCCGAGAACCCGGCGAACCCGCCGCACATCGCGGTCTCGACGACGGCCGGCACCGGCTCCGAGACCTCCTGGGCGTACGTGATCACCGACACCACGACGGACCCGGACAACCCGCACAAGTACGTCGCGTTCGACGACGCCTCGGTCACCACCCTGGCGATCGACGACCCGGTGCTCTACTACGACTGCCCGATCGACTACACCGCGCAGTGCGGCTTCGACGTGCTCGCGCACGCCTCCGAGCCCTACGTGTCCCGGCTGAACTTCCAGCCGTCGCTGGGCAACGCGCTGCACGCCATCAAGCTGACCTCGCAGAGCCTGCGCCAGGCCGTGTGGAACGGCCAGGACCTGGCCGGCCGCGAGGGCATGATGTACGCGCAGTACATCGCCGCGCAGGCGTTCAACTCCGGTGGCCTGGGGATCATCCACTCGATCTCGCACGCGGTGTCGGCCTTCTACGACACCCACCACGGCCTGAACAACGCCATCGCGCTGCCGCGGGTGTGGGCGTTCAACATGCCGGTCGCCTACGAGCGGTTCGCCGACATCGCCGAGGCGATGGGCATCGACACCAGCGGCATGACCAAGCCGCAGGCCGCCGACGCCGCGCTCGCCGCGTCCATCCGGCTGCTGCGCGACGTGGGCATCCCGGAGAAGTTCGCCGACGTCAAGCAGGACACCTACTCGAAGAACCGGCTCGGGGTCGGCCCGACGAAGTTCTACGAGAACGCGCCGACCATCATCGGCGACGCGGCGGACGTCGACCGGATCACCAACCACGTCCTGGGTGACGCCTGCACCCCGGGTAACCCGAAGGAGTGCACCTTCGAGACCGTCCGCCCGGTCGTCGAGCACTCCATCAACGGCGACCTGGACGACCTGCTCACCTGATCGTCCGATCAGCCCGACCCGTTCGCGCCTGCGGGCCCACTCCGTGCGAGGTCATACTCGCCACGGGTGGGCCCGTCGGCTGCGCGGCCCGCCGCACCCACCTCCGGTGCGGCCTGTGAAGGAGATTCCCAGCGTGACTCCCGTTCCCGGCTCCACGAGCGCTGAGAGCCCCGTCCCGAACACGGCGCCGTTCGAGTCCGTCGACGAGGTCGTGGAGACCCTGCGCGAGCAGGGCTACATCGCCGACACCCGGCTCGCGACCACGGTCTTCCTGCTCACCCGGCTGGACAAGCCGCTGCTGCTGGAGGGGCCCGCCGGCGTCGGCAAGACCGAGCTGGCGAAGATGCTCGCGCTGGCCACCGGGCGCCGGCTGCTGCGGCTGCAGTGCTACGAGGGCCAGGACGAGACCAAGGCCCTCTACGAGTGGGACTACGGCAAGCAGCTCATGTACACCCAGATCCTGCGCGAGAAGATCGGGCAGGTCGTCGAGGACGCGCCGGACCTGGCGTCGGCCGTCGACCGGATCGGGTCGCAGGAGAGCGTCTTCTTCTCCGAGCGGTTCCTGGCGCCGCGCCCGCTGCTCGAGGCCATCCGCTCCGAGCAGCCGTGCGTGCTGCTGATCGACGAGGTCGACCGGGCCGACGAGGCGCTCGAGGCGGTGCTGCTGGAGACCCTGGGCGAGTACCAGATCTCGGTGCCCGAGGTCGGGACGTTCCTCGCGAAGCACCGCCCCTACGTGCTGCTGACCTCGAACAACACCCGGGACCTCGCGGCCGCGCTGAAGCGCCGCTGCCTGCACCTGTTCCTCGACTACCCCTCGGCCCAGCGCGAGCTGGAGATCGTGCGGTCGAAGAAGACCGGGCTCGCCGACCAGCTGGCGGAGGAGCTCGTGGGTGTGGTGCGCGGGCTGCGCGAGCTGGAGCTGCGCAAGGCGCCGTCGATCTCGGAGACGATCGACTGGGCGCGCACGCTGGCCGTGCTGGGCGTCGAGGAGCTGAACTCGCAGGTCCTGTCGGACACCGTCTCGGTCGTCGTGAAGTACGACAAGGACGTCCGCAAGGCGCTCGACGCGATCCCGAACCTGGTCGACCCGAACGCCGTCGTCACCGAGCCGGGGCACGGCCACGGGCACGGGCACGGCCACGGGCACGGGCACGACGGGGACCACTCGCACGACGCGGGCCACGCGCCCGACACCGGCCCCGGCCGCCGTCCCGACGACGGGCCGGACGACGGCGACGTCGACGGGCGGGCCCGCCGCGCCGCCAAGGACCAGCCCGGCCGGCACGCCGACGGCTACGGCAACAAGGCCGCGGCCGGGCGGTCCGCGCCGCCGCTGCGTTCTGTCACCCCCGGCCAGGGGGCCCGCTCGTTCGGCGCCCGCAAGCGCCCGATCTGAGGCCGCGACGTGGAGGCGAGCATCCACCGCTTCGTCCGGCTGCTGCGGATCCGGGCGGTCCGCATCTCGGTCTCGGAGGCGCTCGACGCGATGGCCTGCGCCGCCCAGCCCGGGGTGCTGGCCGACCGGTCCGTGCTGAAGGAGGCGCTGCGCGTCGCGCTGGTGAAGGACCGGCGCGACGAGGCCACCTACGACGAGGTCTTCGACCTGTTCTTCGCCCTGGTCAAGGTCGGCGAGTCGGACACCGGCCACGGGCACGGGCACGGCCACGGCGACATGAGCGACGACACGCCGCTGGAGAACTTCACGCTGTCCGAGGAACCGTCGGAGACCCCGCAGGAGGGCCACGACCACGGCACCCCCGCCGACATCCGGGACTTCTTCGATCCCGAGGACCTGGCCGAGCAGTACAACCTGCACCAGGAGGCCAACAAGATCGACATGGCGTCGATGACCGACGAGATCGTGCTGTCCAAGGAGCAGGCCGGTGACGTCGCCGACGGGCAGCGGGTGCAGATCGAGACCGACCGGTTCTCCGGCGGCGGCCTGCCCGGCGACATCTCGCAGGCCCAGGGCACCAAGGTCGACGCCGATCTCTCGGTCGCCCAGCAGGACGCGCTGCTCGGCTGGCTGACCTCGGAGGAGGACCGGCTCGCCGAGGAGGCGCAGGGCACCGAGGACGACGCCGCCGCGCTGCGCCGCCGGCTGGCCGGGGTGCTGGAGAACCTGCCCGAGCTGCTCAAGGCGCACCTGGAGAAGCTGCTGGAGATCGAGCAGCGGATCGTCGAGGGGCACGACGACGCCGAACGCGTCGCCGAGGTCGACCGGGCGTCGGAGACCGAGCGGATGCAGCTGGAGGACTCGCTGCGCCGGCTCGCCAAGTCGCTGCACGGCGCGCTGACCCACCGGCGCCGGGTGTCGCCGCGCGGCCGGATCGACTCGGCCCGGACGATGCGCCGCAACATGCGCTACGACGGGGTGCCGTTCGCCCCGGTCACCGTCGCCCGGCAGGAGGACAAGCCGCGGCTGGTGGTGCTCGCCGACGTGTCGCTGTCGGTCCGGGCCACCGCCCGGTTCACCCTGCACCTGGTGCACGGCCTGCAGGACCTGTTCGGGCAGGTGCGCTCGTTCGCGTTCGTGGCCGATCTGGTCGAGGTGACCGACCTGTTCGCCGACCATCCGGTGGAGCACGCCCTCGGGCTGATCTTCGGCGGGGACCAGCTCGACGTCGACGCCAACTCGAACTACGGCCTGGCGTTCGGCCAGTTCCTGGAGGACCACGGCTCGGCGGTCACCCGGCGGACCACGGTGCTGGTGCTCGGCGACGGGCGGGGCAACGGCAACGACCCGAACACCGAGGCGTTCGTCGAGATCACCCGCCGGGCCCGGGAGACGATCTGGCTGACCCCCGAGCCCCGCTACTCGTGGGGGCTGGGCCGCTGCGACCTGCCCGCCTACGCCGAGTTCTGCGACCGGGTCCGGGTGGTCCGGGACCTGTCCGGCCTGGAGACGACGACGAACGAGATGGCGGGCGAGCTGATCGGCCGCTGAGCTGATCGGTCGCTGAGCTGATCGATCGCCGAGCTGATCGGCCGCTGACCGCACCCGGTCCGCTCCGGCACGGGGCGGACCGGTCTCAGGTTCCGGCACCACCCCGCCCGAGCATCCCGACGACCACCCACACCGCCCCGACCAGGATCCCGCCGGCGACCGCGACCGTCGACAGGGCGGAACTGCCGATCACCGCGAGCACGCCCACCACCAGCGCGAACAGCATGGACACGAGCACGGCGATCGGGGTGAGGTTGCGTGTCATGCGACGAGCGTGGCGGCGAGGGCGTCCCGGCCGGTACCGACCGCCGTGGGGTGCGGGCCCCCACCGATCGGTGGAGGCGCCCGTCGCCCCACCGGAGGACGATGCGTACGTGACGACGCCCGACCGGAACGTCTGGGAACGGACGGCACCCGCGTGGCACGCGGTGTTCGTCCTGTTCACGGTCGGGACCGGGGTGCTTGCCGTGGCGGGCGGCCGGGGGCCGGGGCCGGTGCTGCTCACGGTGACGCTGCTCGCGGTGATCCTGCTCGCCCACGCGCTGCTCGCCGCACGCGCGATGGAGGCGCCGCTGCCCTCCCGGGCCGGTGTGGCGTACCTGCTGGTCACCGTCCCGGCGACGCTCGCGGTGTTCGCGCTGGACCGGGTGGGCGCGACGATGCTGTTCGTGCTGTTCCCGATGCTGTGGCGGCTGCTCCCCACCCGGCCGGCGGTCACGACGACGGTGCTGGTCGTCGCGGCGGTGGGTGGGCTCTCGGCCGCAGCGCAGCCCGGCCCGCCCTCGCCGGCGATGATCGCGTTGTTCGGCAGCGCGGCGGTCTGCGCGGTGCTGCTCGGCCTGTGGATCACCGCGATCTGCGATCAGAGCGAGCGTCGTGCCGCGGTGCTCGACGAGCTGGAGCGGACCCGGTCCGAGCTGGTCGCGGCACACCGGGAGGCGGGCGCGCTCGCCGAGCGGGAACGGTTCGCGCGGGACGTGCACGACACCCTCGCCCAGGGTTTCACCAGCCTGATGCTGTTGGTCCGGGCCGCGTCCGAGCAACTCGAACGCGACCCCGATGCGGCCCGGCGGAATCTGGACCTGGCCGAGAGCACCGCCCGGGACAACCTCGCCGACGCCCGCGCGCTGGTCGGTGCCGCATCCCCGGCCGGCCCGGCCGGGGACCCGCTGACCACGGCACTGGAACGGCTGGTGTCCGGGGCCCGGGAGGCACTCGGTGTGCCGGTGCGCCTGGACACCGCGGACTGGCGGGCCGGCGGCGGGCCGGCCCCGGTCGAACCGGTGGTGGCGGTGCTGCGGCTGGCCCAGGAGGCGCTCGCGAACGTGCGCCGGCACGCCGACGCCGGAACGGTCGACGTGCTGCTGTCCCGGTGGGACGGCGGGATCCGGCTGGAGGTCCACGACGACGGACGCGGCTTCGACCCTGAGGCCCCCCGGCCGGACCGGTACGGGGTGGACGGCATGCACCACCGGGTCGCCGAGCTGGGTGGCACGCTCGGCCTGGACTCGGCGCCCGGTGCGGGATGCCGGCTGGTGGCGTGGGTCCCCGAGCACCCGGTGGGGTGCGGGCCGGCGCCGGGCCGCGCGACCGGACCGGTACCGGCCGGCGAGGCCGGGTGACCGGCCCCCGGGTGGTGCTGGTCGACGACCACCCGGTCGTCCGGGAGGGGATGCGCAGCGTGCTCACGGCGGCCGGGATCAGGGTCGTCGGAGAGGCCGGGGACGCCGCCGGGGCCCTCGCGCGGACCCGCGACCTACGCCCGGACGTCGTGCTGATGGACCTGCGGCTGCCCGGCCGCTCCGGGCTAGAGGCGACCGCCGAGATCGTCGCCGCCGCACTGTCGAGGGTCCTGGTCGTCACCACCTTCGACACCGACGGCGACGTGCTGGCCGCCGTCGAGGCGGGCGCGTCGGGCTACCTGCTCAAGGACACCCCGACCGAGCAGCTGGTCGCCGCGGTCCGGGCCGCCGCGACCGGTGCGACCGTGCTGCTGCCCGACGCCGCGGCCCGGCTGGCCCGGGCGGTGCGCGCACCGCGACCCCCCGAGCTGACCCGTCGCGAGCGGGACGTGCTCGGTGGCGTCTCCCGCGGCCTGTCCAATCCCGAGATCGCCCGCGACCTGGGCATCGGCGAGGCGACCGTGAAGAGCCACCTGATCCGGGTGTTCGAGAAGCTGCAGGTCGACGACCGGACCGCGGCCGTCGTCGTGGCGCTGCGGCGGGGGGTGCTGCGGCTCCCCGCCCCCTGATCCGCACCGGCCTCGACCCGATGTCCGGCACACCCGCTCTAGGCCGTTCGACCGAATCATCATCACGTTCCGTTCCCGCGGAGGTACAGTCGGTCGTCCCCCCTGTGAAGGAGCGTCCGGCGATGGGTGACGGTGGGCTGGTGGTCCGCCTGCTCGCGCGCATGTGTACCGCGATGTGGGGATACATGCCGGGCGTGATCCCGGCGATGGTGGCGACCATGGGCAACGGGCCGGCGCTGCGCTGGTTCGCGCTGAACTTCCCGCGCTTCCTGGTCACGCTGCGGGTGCTCGGGCCGGTCCGGACCCATCTCGCCGGGCTCACCATCTCGCTGGCGAACGGCTGCGTCTACTGCGCCTACGGGCGGGCGCACGCCCTGGAGCTGATCTGGCTGCGCGACCGCGGGAAGCTGTTCCCGCTGGACGCCCGCACCCTGGAGAGCTGGAACGGCCTGACCCGGCACGAGATCGCCGTCCGGCTGCGCGTGGTGCTGGAGCAGGCCGGGCTGCACGCCGAGGTGATGTGGGTCGACCGCACGCTGGCCCTGGTCGAGGGCCTCCCGCCGATCGACGCGACCGAGCGCCGCATCGCGCACCTGTGCCGGATGGTCGGCACCATGAACGCGATCGCGGTCGCCGCGGGCACCGTCCCGGACGGCGCGCACGACCCGGTCAACAAGGACCTCGCGCTGAAGGCCCGGCTGGTCGCGGCGCACGACGCCGGCTGAACCGTCGGCGGCGTCAGCCTGCCTCGTCCGGACCGCCGAGCCCGGCGGCCCTGGCCCGCGCCACTGCACCGGCCCGGCCCTGCTCCCCGAGCTTGGCGACGATCGTCGAGGTGTGGTTCCGGACGGTCTTGGGGCTGATCCGGAACCGATCGGCGATCGCGGCGTTGGTGAGCCCCCGGGCCATGAGGTCGAGCAGCTCCCGCTCCCGTTCGGTCAGTCCGGGCAGACCACCCGCCGCCGCCCCCGGCGTTCGCGCTCCGGTGACCCGGGCGGCGAGATGTTCCGTCGCCGCAGCGGCGAACACACCGGCCCCGCCCGCGGCGGCGTGCACCGCGCGGAGGATCTCGTCCCGGTCGGCGCCCTTGAGGAGGTAGCCGCGGGCACCGGCGCGGATCGCGGCGAGCACCGACGCACTGTCGTCGTACATGGTCAGCATGACGATGCGTACCGACGGCGTCGCGCCGAGGATCCGCCGGGTCGCCTCGATCCCGTTGAGGCCGGGCATGGTGACGTCCATCAGGACGACGTCCGGCACCGTCTCGGCCGCGAGCGCCACCGCCTGCTCCCCGGCCCCGGCCTCTCCCACGAGCTGCACCGACGGGTCCGAACCGAGCACCGCACGCAGTCCGTAGCGGACCGTCGGGTGATCATCGGCGACCAACACGCGTACCCGGCTCGATTCGGTCACTTCGCGCTCCCGTCGCCGTCTCGCGGGAGCGGCAGCCGGGCCAGCACGACCGTCCCGGCGGCCGCTCCCGGCCGCATCTCGCACCAGCCGCCGAGCTCCTCGGCGCGTTCCCGCATGGATGCCGTTCCGACCCCGGCGCCGGCGTCCGGCGCCGGACCGCGGCCGTCGTCGGTGATCTCCAGGTCGAGACCGTCCCCCCTGTGGCGAACGGTCACCGCGCAGCACGTGGCGCCCGCGTGCCGCGCGACGTTCGTCATCGCCTCCACCGCGATCCGGTAGACGGCCGACTGCACGGCGGCCGGTGACGACGACAGATCCGCGACGTCCACCCGGACCTCCAGCCCCTGCCGGCGATGTGGCTCCGCAGCCTGGTCGAGCGCAGCGGCGAGGCCGGCGTCGTCGAGCGCCGGCGGGCGGAGCTCCCTGGCGAGCCGGCGCACCTCGTCGAGCGCCTGCCCGCACAAACCGCCCAGGTCGCCGAGCAGCCGGTCGGCAGCCGCGGGATCGGTCTCCAGCAGCGACCGGGCCGCGCCGATCACCATCATCTGCCCGCTCAGCGCCGGCCCGAGCGAGTCGTGCAGGTCTCGGCGGAGCCGCCTGCGTTCCTCCTCGCGGGCCGTGACCAGCTGGGTCCTGGCACGTTGCAGGTCGGCCGCGAGCATCCGGAGACGGTCGGACTCCCGCGCCGCGTACAGCGCCGTCCCGCAGTGCCCGGCGAGATCGGCGAGCAGCCGCAGGTCGGCCGCCGCGAACCGCTCCCCGGGGCTGCGCCTGCCGACGAGCAGCCGGCCCACGTACTCGCCCCGGTGGGTGAGGTCGACACCGTCGACCGGGGTCCCCGACCGGCCGGAGCGGGCCAGCAGCCGCTCGCCGGTGCCATCGGGTACCGACACCGCTGCGCAGGGCACGCGCAGCGCCTCCCGGACGGCGTCGACCAGCGCCGGAGCGACGTCCTCCGGCAGGAGCGTCCCGCGCAGCCGGTCGCCCAGCCGGGCGAGCGCCCGGTAGGGGTCGCCTCGCTCGCCGAGCACCAGCCGCTCCACCCGCGTCTGCACGACGGCGCGTACCGGCGCGAACGCCAGCGCCACCAGCGCCGCGGCGAGGACCGACAGCGCCGGGTCCCCGATCGGCCAGAGGCTGCCGACCCCTCCGACGACGAGTGCGTACACGACGACGACGAACGCCGTCAGCACACCGTGCACCACGGTGCGGCTCACCCACAGGTCGATCTCGAAGAGCCGGTACCGCAGCACCGCCGCCGCGATCGCCGCGGGCACCAGCGCCAGTACAGCGCTGCTCAGCGGCAGCACCACGGCGTACGAGGCGAGCCCGGCCGGGCTCGCCTCGTGGATCAGCGAGCGCAGCGGGGTGGCGATGAGCACGACGGCCAGGACGAACCAGGCCATGACCGCCGCGAGCAACCAGCGCGCCTGCAGCCGTTCGACCGGGCCGGAGACACGCACGTACCGATACACCTGGGCGGCGACGCAGCTGCCGAACAGCAGCATGATCGCCACGTCCTCGGCGGGGCTCCATCCCTCGGCCCGGCCGTCGTCATCGACGAGGGAGGCCGCCGCCAGCAACACCAGCCAGCCGGCGAACGGCCAGCGTGCCCAGGACGGCACGAACCGGCCGTCGGGGAAGACGTACGCGGCCAGGAACAGCGGCACGATGCCCAGCCCCTGCAGACGCCGACCCAACCCGCCTGCCTGTGGGAACAACGCGTCCGCGACCAGCGCCAACTCGGACCCGAGCGTCCCGAACAGCACCAGGGAGAGCCCGAGATGGAGCCGGTACGGGGAGGGCTCACCGCGCAGGACGAGCCATGCCGCGACCGCCGACACGGCTGTCGTGGCGAACGCGACGGCCACGTAGCCCACCGCCCACCAGCGCACGTCGACACCCCAGGCCGCCAGGACCGCCCGCCCGTCGGGAGAGGTCCACGGGGCGAAGGCCACCTCCGGCAGTGCCGGTGCACCGGTCACGGTCAGCACACCGACGGCCAGCTGGGCCCCGAGCAGGACCGTGCCGACCGCGACGACCGCCGTCCGGGCGACGCCGAGGAGCCGCCTGCTCTGCACCGGCGGGGCCGGGCCCGGCCCGCCGTCGCCGGCCACGATCGGGGCCGCGCCGATGGACCCGGCGGCTCCCGCCGGGCCGGCAGCTCCGGTCGTCCCTGTCGCCACCGCGGCCGCCTCGGAACTCGTCGCGCACGGACCTGCTCACGGGTCGGTCCGACCGGACGAGGGCGTGAGCCGGGGTCCCGATCGCCAGCAGTACACCGCGAGCACCACCAGCGTGGCCATGAAGGCCGCGTGCAGCAGATCGTAGAGCAACCCGCCCCCGACCAGGAACATCGCGACGAGGGCGAGCACCGTCGTCGCGGGCAGCCACCGGGGGACGGTGCGCGACCGCCACAGCGCGACGGCCAGCAGCACCGTCCCCACCGAGGCGAGCAGGAACCCGGCGAGCTGCGGGCCGAACGACCGCATCGCGTCGGCCTGCACCGCGTCGAACAACGCCGCCGACGCCGCCGGGTCGTCCAGCGGGAGGGTCGCGAACCAGCTCGACACCCCGAACGCGAAGAAGCCGGCCGCGAAGGAGATCCCACCGAGGACCGTCAGGACCGCACCCGAGGTCGCCGACGCGTACCCGCGACCGGCCGGGACGACCAGGCACACGACCAGACCGAGGGCCACGAACACGGCTCCGGTGGCGATGCCGCCCACGGCGCCGAACAACCACACCGCCTCCCGGACGGCGAGCACCGCCGCGCGATCGGCCGTCGCGTCGGCGGCCAGAGGGCGGACGAGCAGGTTGACCGCAGCGACCGCGGCGGCGATGGCGAGCCCGGCCGCGGCGACCCGTGCCCGGCCGGCCGCCCGCGCGACCGGCCGGGGCGCCTCTGCCGCTGCGGGCCGGGTCGGCCGGCGGGTGTCACGGGCGGACGGTTCGAGTGGATGCATGTCGGCTCCCGGGTCCGGGTGGGGTTCGGTGACCAGGTTCGGGGAGCCACCGTCCCGGGCGACAGGGCCGCGACGTCCCGGTCCGCCCGTCCCGCACTCAGCCGGTCGCGGGTGCCCCCAGCAGCCGCCGGGCGGCCGCGTCGAGGGCGTAGCCGAGCGCCCCGATCACCAGGATCACCGCCATCACCTTGTCGTAGGCGAGCTGGTCGCGGGAGTTGAGGATCTCGTAGCCCAGCCCGGAGGTGACGCCGAGCATCTCCGCCGGCACCAGCACCACCCAGCCGATCCCCAGCGCGAGCCGGACCCCGGTGAGCAGGTGCGGCCGGACGGTCGGCAGCACCACGGTCACCAGCGTCTCCCGGCGGCTCGCGCCGAGCGAGCGGGCGACCAGGGTCAGCTTCGGGTCGACCGCCCGCACGCCGGCGACGACGTTGAGCACGATCGGCCAGACCGCCGCCGCGGCGACCAGGAAGACCACCGGCCGGTGCCCGATCCCGAACACCCCGATCGCGACCGGCGCCCAGGCCAGCGGGGAGACCATCCGCAGGAACTGGAACACCGGGCGGGTGCCCTGTTCCAGCAGCGCCGACGAGCCGACGGCCAGCCCGATCGCGACGCCCAGCACCCCGGCCACCAGCAGGCCGAGCAGCAGCCGCCACAGGCTGGTCGCGATGTCCTCCCACAGCACCCCGTCGGCGGCGAGCGCGCCGATCGCGGGCACCGCGTGCTGCGGTGCGAACGCCCGCAGCATGCTGTCCGGTGCGGCCAGCGGCGTGGTCACCAGCCACCACAGCACGACGGCGACGGCGGTCCCGGTCAGGGGCGCGGCCAGCCGCGCGGCGCGGCCGGAGGTGCCGGGCCGGTCCGGGCGGGCCGGGGCCGGTCGGGGCGGGGCGGTGCTCATACCGGGATCAGCTCCTCGGTGCGGGTGAGGGATGCGGGGAGGCCGAACGCGGCCGGGCCGCCGTGCCGTTCGATGCTGCGGCGGACGAACCGGTCGTCGGTCAGGTCGGCGTGCACCGCGGCCGGGTCCAGGCCGTCGAGGAAGGAGGTGTCGCCGTCGACGACGGTCTCGCGCATCGACTCGACCAGCGCGCCCGTGTAGCCGGGGAACGGGAACGGCTCGAACCCGATCCGCTCGCCGTGCCAGTCCGGGTGCACCGGGGAGCGCGGCGGCTGGTCCAGCGCGCGGGTGATCGCCGGGAGCGGCTGGGGCAGGTAGCGGCCGGTCGACAGCACCGACGCCGCGTCGGCGCGGGCGCCGTCGATCCACCGCTGGGCACCGGTGACCGCGTCGGTGACGCCCTGCACGGCGCCGGGATCGGCGTCGACCAGATCCTGCCGGACGACGACCACGCAGCACGCGTGCCGGCGCCAGGAGTCCCCGACGAAGCGGGCGATCCGGCCGACCTCGCGGATCTCGGCGGCGGCGTTGAACGGATCGGCCACGATGTATCCGGCGACCCGGCCGGTGTCGAGTGCCGGGAGCATGTCGGCCGGGCTGAGCACCACCAGCCCGACCGTGCCGTCCCGGGCCGACGGCTGCTCGCGGACCACCGGGCGCAGTCCGGCGCCGCGCAGCATCCGCTGCAGCATCACGTTGTGGATCGACCACCAGAACGGGATCGCGACCTGCTGCCCCGCCAGGTCCGACAGGTCGCGGACCTGCGGGGCGACGGTCAGCGCGGAACCGTTGGTGTGGCTCCAGGCGATCATCTGCAACCGGGCGCCGAGCGCGTAGCGCAGCTGCACCGCGAACGGCATCAGCAGGTGCACGACGTCGACCTCGTCGGCCAGGAACGCCTGCGCGAGAGACTCCCAGCCGCGGAACAGCACCGGGCGCTGGACGTCCAGCCCGGCCTCGGCGAACCGGCCCTGGGCGTGCGCCACCAGCAGCGGGGAGGCGTCGGTGATCGGCAGGTAGCCGATCCGCAGCCCGGCGCCGGAGCGTGCGGTGCTGCGGCCCGCAGTGGCGAGATCGGCGATCCCGGCCACCCCGCCGCCGATCGCGGCGGCGGCGCCGAACCCGGCGGCGGCGCGCAGCAGGGTGCGCCTGCTGGGTCCGCTCACCGGGCGCCCACCACCTGGGAGCGGTACCCGGCCAGCACCTCGTCGCGCAGCGGGTGCCCGCCGGGCGCGTCGGACGCGGCCGGGGTCCACCGGCCGCCGATGCCGCCCTCGCCGTCCAGCGCGGCGACCCGGGTGCCCAGGTAGAGCGCCTCGTCGACGTCGTGGGTGACCAGCACCAGGGTCAGGCCCTCCTCCTCGGCGACGCCGCGCAGCCAGGTCTGCAGCTCGGCCCGGGTCGCCGGGTCCAGCGCGCCGAACGGCTCGTCGAGCAGCAGCACGTCCGGCCGGACCGCCATCCCGCGGGCGATCGCGACCCGCTGGGCCTGCCCGCCGGACAGTGCGGCCGGCCGGGCGTCGGCGTGCCCGGCCATCCCGAACCGGTCCAGCAGGGCGTCGGCGTACGCGTCGTCGAACCGGTCCCGGTTGGCCCGGTAGCGGCCGCCGAGGCGGACGTTCTCGCCGACGGTCAGCCACGGCAGCAGCAGCGGCTCCTGGAACACGGTCGCGGTGACCGGGTCGCCGGGCCGGTGCAGGGTGCCGCCGTCGAGCGGTTCCAGGCCGGCGAGTACCCGCAGCAGCGTGGACTTCCCGCTGCCGGTGGGGCCGAGCACGATCTGCCTGCCGCCCCGCTCGATCTCCAGGTCGACGCCGTCGAGCACGGTCCGTGGGCCGTAGCGGCGCACGGCGCCGCTCAGAGCGAGCGCGACAGTTCCCATCTCAGGTGTCCTTCCGTGGGGGCCTGGACCGGGAGGAACGCGCCCTCGCGCAGCCGGCGTGCGACGTCGCTGCCCGCGACGTAGCCGGCCCCGCCGCGGACCGCGGACTCGACCCGGGTGGCGTCGGTGGCGGTGGTCGCCGCGTCCAGGCGCAGCCGCAGCAGCTGCGCCGGGGTCGCCGCCGCCGGATCGGCGGCCAGCGTGTGCAGCCGGTCGTGCACGTCGGCCGCCCGCTCGGCGACGGCCCGGGCGTCCGGTGCCAGCGGCTCGGACGTCCCGGTGGCGCCGGCGACCGCCGCGGTCGCCGACCGGTCCGCCAGTCCGCTGCAGAACGCGCTCTGGACCAGCAGGAACGTCGGCCGGATGGCGCCGACGAAGGTCCGCATGTCACGGGACAGGACGGCCTCCGGCGGCACCCGGACGCCCTCCAGGCGGACCGACGTGGAGCCGGTCCCGTTCAGCGCGAGCAGGGTCGGCCGGGGTGCCCGGACGACGCCGTCGTCGGAGGTGGAGATCCGGACGACGGCCCGCCCGTCGCCGTCGGCACCCAGCCGGACCGGGAGCACGACGACGGCGTCGTCGAACAGGTTGGACGCCCACCGGATCGGCCCGTCGAGCACCAGCCCGCCGTCCGGCGCCGGGGTCGCGACCACCGGGACCGGCTCCGGCCCGGCCAGGTCGCGCAGCGCCGGCGCCATCGCGGTCGCGCCGATCCGGCCGGCCCGGCGGACCGCGTCGGTGAGCTCCGGATCGGGCCGGTCGGCGCGGGACAGGTACTCGACGGTCATCCGCTGCGCCCAGGTGGCGAACGCCGAGCTCATGCAGTCCCGGGCGATCGTCTCGACCAGCTGCACCGCGTGCGCCGCACCGGAACCGGGCGGCGCGATCAGGTCCCGCTCGCCGAGCCTGCGCAACCCGGTGCGGACGTCGTCCTCGCCGCGGTCGACCGGCCCGGCCGCATCGGCGAACCAGGTGCCGAGCAGCTCGGTGGCGGGCGCGGTCACCGGTCGCCGCCGGCGAGGGTGTGCAGCCGGTCGATCGGGGTGTCGACGGCCTTGCGGCCGCGGACCACGTCCTCCTCGCCGCCCTCGGCGTCGTAGAAGCACAGGCACTTGGTCATGTCCTCGCGCACGTAGGTGCGCAGGAAGCTGACCTCGGGGACGTCGGCGTAGAGCGGCGCCTTCGCCTTCTTGCGGGCCAGGTAGGTGTCCATGTCGAGGCCGTCCGGGAAGTCCCACTCGACCAGGTAGCCGGCGGCCGGCTTGGTCTTCTTGAGCTCGTCGAGATCGGCACCGACCAGGCGGACCTCGTCCGGCCCGGCGACCTCGGCGACCCCGGGCAGCGCGTCGAACCGGCCGGCCAGGCCGTCGGCCGAGCCGGCCTCGACGACCGAGAACACCCGGTCGTGACCGCCGGTGACCTGCGACTCGATCAGGGTCGCGCCGGCCGCGGCGGACGCGCGGTCGACCTCGCCGAGCAGCGCGGTCACCGCGTCGCGCTCGGCGGTGGCGGGGACGAACTCGAACAGGTACAGCGACATGGTGCGACCTCCGGGGTCGGGATGCACGGCGCGCGTGGCCGCCCGCAGGCGGGGACGCGGAGCACGTGGGGAATGACGAGACAGCGCGCGCAGGGCGCGCGGCAGGCCGGTCGTCAGGCCTGCGGCGAGGAGCCGGGACACGCCGCGGCGACGACCCGGAGCAGGTCGACGTGGCGGCGCTGCACCAGCCGGAACGTCCTCACGCCCTCGACGGTAACAGACAGATCGGTCTATCTGTCCAGTGCGGAGTTATGCTCGTCTCGTGCCGTCCGTGCCGCCAGCGCCGTCAGTGCCCTCGTCGGGGCCCTCGTCGGGGCCCTCGTCGGGGCCCTCGTCGGGGCCCTCGTCGGGGCCCTCGTCCGGGCCCTCGTCCGGGCCCTCGCCGGGCTCCTCGTCCGGGCGGTCGCCGGGGTCCTCGCCGGGCTCCTCGTCCGGGCGGTCGCCGGGGTCCTCGCCGGGCTCCTCGTCCGGGCGGTCGCCGGCCGCGCCCGCCACCGGGCCGGCCGAGCGCCTGCTCGACGCGGCGGCCCGGCTGTTCGACCGGGAGGGCATCCGCGCCGTCGGCATCGACCGGGTGATCGCCACCGCCGGGGTGGCCCGGGCCAGCCTCTACACGCACTTCGGGTCGAAGGACGCGCTGGTCACCGCCTACCTGGAGCGCGCGGACCGGGAGGACCTGCAGCGCCTGCGGCGCGCGGTGCGCGGGCTCGGCGACGACCCGCTCGGCCGGATCCGGGCCGCCTTCGACCTGGCCTCCTCGGCCGCCCGCCGGCGCGGCTACCGCGGCTGCCGCTACCTCAACGCCGCGACCGAGTTCCCGGAGCCCGGCTCGCCGGTGGCCGCCGTCGTCGCCGAGCACCGGGCCCGGCAGCGCACCGCCTTCCGGGACGCGCTGGTGCAGCTCGGCCACCCGGACCCGGACGAGACCGCCGCCCGGATCCAGCTCGTCTACGACGGCGGGCTGGCCGGGTCGAAGGCCGAGCGCAGCGCGGAGCCGATCACCCGGGCCGCCGCGCTGGCCGAGGCCCTCGCCGCGGGGACGGCCGGGCGGTGAGCCGGCCGGCCCACCCGCACCCGGCCGTCCGGAGGGGGAGGACCCGGAGGGTCGGAGATGGTGCGCCGCGCACCCGACGACCTAGCGTGAGGGTGACCGCCCAGCCCAGGAGCGCCGATGATCGACACCGACCGGCTCAGCAACGACCTCGCCGGCTGGCTGGACCGCACCCTCGTCCGGCCGGGGCTGCTCCCCGCCGAGCGGTTCGAGGAGGCGTTCGTCGCCTGCGTCGCGAGCGCGGCGAAGGACCCGGAGTTCCCCGACGACGCCTGGCTCGCCTTCTACCGCAACACCCTCGACGCGCTGACCGGTGAGCCCGAGCCGGGTGGCACGAACGCCGAGACCGCGCCGGTGCACGCTCACGCCCGCGAGCTCGTCGCCGGCACCGACGTCCTGGAGCTGGGCTGCTGCTTCGGGTTCCTGTCCCTGCAGCTGGCCCGCGACGGGCACCGGGTCACCGCCACCGACCTCACCGGCGGCACCGTCGACCTGCTCGCCCGGATGGCGCCGCAGCTGGGCGCGGACGTCGAGACGCACGTCGCCGACGCGCGCGCCGTCGCGCTCCCGGACCGCTGCGCCGACACCGTCTTCGCGGTGCACCTCATCGAGCACCTGCCCGCGGCCGAGGGCGACGAGGTGGTCGCCGAGATGCTGCGGCTGGCCCGGCGGCGGATCGTGGTCGCCGTCCCGTTCGAGGACGAGCCGAACCCGGCCTGGGGGCACGTGCGGACCTTCGACCTCGCGACCCTGCAGCGGCTCGGCGAGCGCACCGGACACCCGTTCGAGGTCACCGAGCATCACGGCGGCTGGCTGGTCGTCGACCTGCACGGCGCCGGAGATCCCGCGGCGCCGCCGCCAGGTGGGTGAGCGCCTCCAGCGGGCCGCGGTCGTGGGACCGCAACCGGCGCGCGGCGGCCACCGCCGACACCGTCATCACCCCCGCCCACACCGCGACCACGACGACCGTCCGGACCTGCGGTGAGATCCCGGCGAGCGCACCGGCCAGCCCGAACCCCCAGTCGTGGAACAGCACCGCGGCCAGCACGTTCTGACCGACGTAGCAGGTCATCGCCGTCCGGCCGATCGCCGTCAGGCCACGCCGCACCGGACCGGCCGGACCGCGCAGCCGGCTCAGCACCTCCGGCACCAGCCCGAGCAGCCCGGCCGCCACCAGCGGCGCGACCAGGTACCGCTCGACGGCGAACCAGGCCGGCCCGCCGAGCGACGTCAGCACGTTCAGCAGCACCCCGGCCACCCCGACGAGCACCAGCGTCCGCCGGAGCCGGGCCCCGCCGTCGTCGAACAGGCCCGCGCGCAGCAGGGCCGAACCGGCCAGGAACAGCACCACCGCCGACGGCACGATCAGCACCAGCTCGATCCGGAACAGCAGCGGCTGGGTGAGCCGCAGCCACACCTGCCCGGTCCAGGTCGACGGGTACGGCGGGAACGCCGGATCGCCGGCCCCGGTGAGCATGCCGAGGGTGAGCACCCCGACGACGAGCAGCACGAACGCCCCGGCGAGCCCGGCGGCGGCCAGCCGCACCGTCCGCGAGCGTCCGATGAGCCAGGCCACCGGCACCGACGCGATCGCGTAGCCCATCAGCACGTCGAACTCGAACACCAGCAGGTAGTGCAGCAGCCCCTCGGCGAACAGGATCCCGGCCCGGGCGAGATAGCGGCCTGGCCACCGCAGCCCGCGGCGCACCGCGGAGCGGTACTGCAGCTCCATCCCGATCCCGAACAGCAGGGTGAGCAGCGCCAGGAACTTCCCGTTGCTGACCGCGAGCAGCACCCCGTCGAGCCACCAGCCGCCGGCGAACCCGGCGAGCACCGCGCCGGGGCCGCGCGGATCGGCGAACACCCACACGTTCGTCGCGAACGTCCCGGCGATCGCCAGCCCGCGCAGGACGTCCGGCGCCGCGAGCCTAGGACCGGACACGGTCACGCTCCCGGTCGTCACCGGGCAGCACGGTGGCCCACAGCGGGCCCGCGACGAACCAGATCGCGGCGACCACCGACAGCCGCCCCAGCCAGGCCCACATCGGGTCGGCCGGCCACTGCCCGGGCTCCGGGAACGGCTGCCCGCCGACCGCGGTGAGCAGGCACAGCACCCCGGCCGCGAGCAGCCAGGCCAGTACCACCCGCCCGAACCCGCGCCACTCGTGACGGACCCGGGCCGGGCCGCCGCGCGGGGGCCGCACCGGTCGCGGCCCGCCGGCGAACCGGTGCGCGAACCGGGCGTCCGCCCAGCGGATCATCGGGTGTCCGAACGCGACGGTCGCGCCCAGGTACACCGCGGCCAGGCCGTGCACCCGGGACGGCTCCCCGCCGGACGCCACGTCGGCGACGGCGGCGACGACCAGCACCACGTCCATCAGCGGCACACCGACCAGCAGCGCGGCGCCGAGCGCCGGGCGGTGCAGCAGGTAGCGGGCGGCGAGCCCGGCCACCAGGAACACCCAGAACGCGATCTCGGCGGCGCCGATCAGCCACAGCAGCGGTTCGGCGAGCAGCAGCTCCACCACGGTCTCCCCCACGGATTCCCCCATGGCCGACGATCGTGTCCGCCGGCGCGGTCCCGGTCGTCCGGCGCCCGACCGATCCGGCACTACCACCTTCGACGGACGCCCGGACCGCCCGGGACGTGCTGGGATGTCCGGATGCCCCGTGTCCGCGCCGATCTCGGTTCCGGTCGCCCCGCCGGCCCCTCCGCCACCGGCCCCTCGGCCGACCCGTCCGCCGGTCACTCCACCGGGCCGTCGGCCGGTCGCTCCGCCGGGCCGGCGGCGGGTCTCGGGGGCCTCCGGGGCCTGCCGCTGCCGGTCCGGGACGCCGGCGTCGCGCTCGGCTGGTTCGCCTTCGGGCTGCTGCTGATGTGGGCGCTCCCGGAGATGCGGGTGCCGTGGTCGGGTGCGGGCCCGGGGGTGACCGTCCCGGCGGTCGTCGTCCTCGCCGCCGCCTGCCTGGGCTCGGTGCTGCGGCGGGCCGCCGCCCCGGCCGGACTGGTCGTCGGCACGCTGGCACTGGCCGCGGGGGTGGTGTGGGAAGGGCGCACCGACCTCGGCGTCCTGCTGGTGCTCACCGACCTGCTCTACTGCGCCGTCCGGCACCCGCCGCGGCGGACCGCGCAGGTCGTCGCGGCCTGCGCCGGGACCGTGGTGGCCCTGCTCGCCGCCGCCGCACTGGTGGTCGGCGGCGGGCGGCTGGCGATCCTCAGCCTGTTCAACCTGGTCCTGATCGTCGGGGTGCCGACGGTGTGGGGGCTGGAGGTGCGCAGGCACGCCGACATCGCCGACGCCGAGCGGGCCCGCGCCGAGGAGGCGGCCAGGGCGGCGGCCCGGGAACGGGACGCGGCGGTCGCCGAGGAACGGGCCCGGATGGCGCGGGACCTGCACGACGTCGTCGCGGGACGGCTGTCCGCGATCGCGCTGCAGTCCGAGGCGGCGCTGCACTCGGGCGCCGATCCGGCGGTGATGCGCCGGGTGCTCGGCACCGTCCGCGAGTCCGGCGTGGCCGCGCTCGGCGAGATGCGCACGATGATCGGGCTGCTGCGCACCGGCGGCCCGCACGACCCGCCCACCGCACCCGCCCGGCTGTCCGAGCTGGACCGGCTGCTCGACGAGGCCCGTGCCGCCGGGCTGGCCGTCCGCTACGACGACGAACGTCCCCCCTGCACCGAGGTCGGCGCACCGGTGGAGCTCACCGGCTTCCGGATCGTCCAGGAGTCGCTGACCAACGCCGCGAAGCACGCCCCCGGCGCGCCGGTCGCCGTCCGGCTGCGGACCGCCGGGGAGGCGCTCACCATCGAGGTGCGCAACGGGCCCGGCACCCGGCCGGCGACCGGCGGCCCGTCGCTGCACGGCGGCACCGGCCTGGCCGGGCTGGACGAGCGGGCCCGCGCCGTCGGCGGCACCCTGGACGCCGGACCGGACGGCGACGGCTGGCTGGTCCGGGCCTCGCTCCCGTTCGGCGGAGGTGCCCGGTGAGCATCCGCGTGGTGGTGGCCGACGACCAGGAGGCGGTCCGCACCGGGCTCGTGCTGATCCTGGGCTCGGCCCCGGACATCGAGGTCGTCGACGAGGCCGGGGACGGGATCGGCGCGGTGCGCGCGGCGGAGACGCACCGGCCCGACGTCGTCCTGATGGACATCCGGATGCCCGGGATCGACGGCATCGAGGCGACCCGCCGGATCCTCGCCCGGAGCCTGTCCCAGGTCCTGGTGCTCACCACGTTCGATCTCGACGATCTCGTCGACGGCGCGCTCGCCGCGGGCGCGGCCGGGTTCCTGCTGAAATCGGTCGACGCCGTCCGGCTGCTCGACGGGGTGCGCGCCGTCGCGCGCGGCGAGGGCGTGCTGGCGCCGGAGGTGACCCGGAGGGTGATCAGCCGCTACGCGGGCGCTCCCCGGCCGGGCCGGGTGCCCGGGCTGGACCGGCTCACCGCCCGGGAGACCGACGTGCTCGCGGGGCTCGGCCGGGGGCTGTCCAACGCCGAGCTCTCGGCGGAGCTGGTGATCTCGGAGGGGACGACGAAGACACACGTCTCCCGGGTGCTGGCGAAGCTGGGGTTGCGCTCACGCACCCAGGCCGCCATCGCCGCGCAGGAGGCGGGGCTGGTCTGAACCGGTGTGAACCACCCAGGCCACGCTCCACCGCGGTCCGCAGCTCGCCACCGCGGTCCGCCGCACACCACCGCGGTCCGCCGCACACCACCGCGGTCCGCCCGCCGCACGCCGCCGGGGTCCGCCGCACACCACCGCGGTCCGCCGCTCGCCACCGTGGTCCGCCGCTCGCCACCGTGGTCCGCCGCACGCCACCGTGGTCCGCCCGCCGCACGCCGCCGGGGTCCGCCACGCTCCGCTCTGAGCCGGCGGGCTCCGCCGCGGTCCGCCACGCTCCACCGGGGTCAGCTGTGAGCCGCCGTGATCCTCTGATCCGCTCGGGTCCACCGTGGTCCGTCACGCAGGACCGTGATCCGCTGTGATCCGCCCCGGCCCGCGGCGATCCGCCGCCCGCCGCGTTCCGCGGAACGCGCCGGACCCGGCCCGGCGGCCGTCCCCGGGTTCGCGCGGCACCGCCGGACGGGCCCGAGCGGCGCGGCCCGGGTTCGCGTTCCGCGGAACGCTCGGGTCCGCGCGCCGGGCCGGATCGCGGGCCGGCAGTCGCGTTCCGCGGAACGCGTTCGGTCGGGTTGCCCGCCGATGAGCACGTTCCGCGGAACGCAGTCGCACCCGGTGGAGAGGGCCCGAGAGAATCCTCCGCGTCACGCTCCTGCTCCTGCCGGGGCGAGGGGGCGAGGGCAGGTCGCGTTCCGCGGAACGCGACCCGGCCCGGTCGTGGGCCCGGCGAGCACGCCCCATGGCACGCGACCCGCCAGGTAGCGCTCCCGCGCAACAGGCCCCGCGGAACCGCCCCGATCCGGTGCCAGGGCCCCGCGACCGCGTTCCGCGGAACGCGACCGGTCAGGTCGCACGCAGACGAGCACAGCGCGCACGTCACCACCCGGCACGTCGTGCGGCTCCCGCGAGTGCACTCCGGGAACGCCGCCGATCGCGCGGCGCCGCCCCGATCGACGGCGCCGCGAGCGCGGTCCGCGGGTGACGGTCCGGCACGGCACGGGGCGGAGCGGGGCGGGGCGGCGCGGCACGGGCGGGCGGCACGGGGCGAGGCCGGGCGGGGCCGGACGGGGCGGGGCCGGACGGGGCGGGGCCGGACGGGGCGGGGCCGGACGGGGCGGGGCCGGACGGGGCGGGGTGGCGCGGGGCGGCGCGGAGCGGGGCGAGCGCGGTCCGCGGTACCGGCCCGACCCGGTGCCAAGCCCCGCCAAACGCGTTCCGCGGAACGCAGCCGGTCGGGTCGCGGGGCCGCGCGAAGACCCCCGCCGACACAGCCCGACCGGACGGGAGAGCGCGAGAGCGCGTTCCGCGGAACGCGCTACGCCCGGTCCGGTCCGGTCCGGTCCGGTCCGGTGAGCACATCCCGGGGAACCCGGCGTCAGCAACAGCGGCCCCGGTCGCGTCCACGGTCCGGCGCCGGTCGTGGGTGCGTTCCGCGGAACGCGGTCCCGGCCCGCGAGCACGCCCGCGAGCACGCTCCGCGGAACCCGCCCGACCCGGTGCCGGGCCCTGCCGACGCGTTCCGCGGAACGCGGCCGATCGGGTCGGAGGCCCCGCGGGCACACCCCGCCGAACATCTGCCGGCCGGGCGCGAGGGCGCGGGAACACGTCTCGCGGGACGGTCGCCGGCCCGTCCCCCGGCCGGCCACACGGCACGTCGCGGCACGGCACGTCGCGGCACGGCGCGGCACAGCACGTCGCGGCACAGCACGTCGCGGCACGTCGCAGCACGGCACGTCGCGGCACGGCACGTCGCAGCACGGCACGGCACGGCACGGCACGGCACAGCGCAGCGCAGCGCAGCGCACGACAGCGGAGTGCACGACAGCGGAGTGCAGAAGGGCCGGAGCGCGTTCC
>NZ_BAAAJK010000007.1:103150-111006 GCF_039526905.1 Pseudonocardia kongjuensis
CCCGTCCGGGCGGCCCGGGGGCCACCCGCTGTGCGTGCGTCAGCGCCCGCCGCGGGACGTCTCCAGCGCCCGCCGGGTGAGCACCTGCACCAGGTGCGTCCGGTAGGCGGGGGTGCCGTGCGTGTCGGACGGCGGCTCGGTGCCCTCGGCGGCCAGCGCGGCCGCCTCGGCGATCGAGCGCCCCTCCGCGAGCGCCTGCTCGGTCGCGGTGGCCCGCAGCGCCGTCGACCCCATGTTGACCAGGCCGATCCGGTCGTCCGACACCGCGACGGCGACGATCGCCCAGTCGTTGCTGCGCCGGGTGAACTTCTCGTAGGCCCACCCCTTGTCCCCGCTGCGCGGGAACCGGACCTCGACGATCAGCTCGTCCGGCTCGCGGACGGTCGAGAAAACGCCGGTGTAGAACTCGCCGATCGGCACGGTCCGCTTGCCGCGCGGGCCCTGCAGCACGATGGTGGCGTCCAGCGCGAGCGCCGCGGCGGGCAGGTCGGCCGCCGGGTCGGCGTGCGCCAGGGTGCCGCCGAGGGTGCCGCGGGCCCGGATCTGCGGGTCGCCGACGGTGCGGGCGACCGCGGGGAGCAGCGGGACCTCGGCCGCGAGCAGCTCGGAGTCCACCACGTCCCGGTGCTTGGTACCGGCACCGACGGCGACCTCGCCGGCCGCCTCGTCCAGCGTGATGTAGGACAGCTCGGACAGCCGGCCGATGTCGATCAGGAACTCGGGCGCGCCGAGGCGCACCTTCATCACCGGGATCAGCGAGTGGCCGCCGGCCAGGACGCTGGCGTCCTCGCCCTTCTCGGCGAGCAGCGCGATGGCATCGTCGAGGGTGTCCGGGCGGGCGTAGTCGAAGGCGAGGGGAATCATGCGCCCGCCTCCCCGCGGGAGAAGCCCGGTGCGGTGCGCAGCGCGTCGGACTCCGCCTCGGCCTTCTGCTCGGCGTCCGGGTCCTTGCCGGCGGCGACGAGCACCGCGCGGACGATGTTGTGGTAGCCGGTGCAGCGGCAGAGGTTGCCCTCCAGCCCCTCCCGGACCTTGCGCTCGTCCAGGTCGCTGTCGTGGCTGATCAGCGACACCGCGGACATCACCATGCCCGGGGTGCAGAAGCCGCACTGCAGGCCGTGCTCGGCGTGGAACGCCTTGGTGACCGGGTGCTCCGGCCGGCCGTCGCCGGCGCCGTCGAGCCCCTCCATGGTGGTGACCGACTGCTGGTCGGCCTGCACCGACAGCACGGTGCACGACTTCACGGCCTCGCCGTCGAGCAGCACCGTGCAGGCGCCGCAGGAGGTGGTGTCGCAGCCGATGTTGGTGGCCTTCAGCCCCACGGTGTCGCGCACGTAGTGCGCGAGCAGCTGCCGGGGCTCCACGTCGGCGCTGGTGCGCTCGCCGTTGACGGTGATCTCGACCTTCACTTGGAGGCCTCCTGAATGGCTTCCCAGACCCGCAGCGGGGTCAGGGGCATGTCGATGTGCGTGACGCCCAGGTGCGACAGGGCGTCGATGACGGCGCTCTGCGTCGCCGGGGTGGACCCGATCGTCCCGGCCTCGCCGATGCCCTTGTAGCCCATCGGGTTGACCGGGGTCGGGGTGGTCATCTCGACCAGGTCGAAGCTCGGGAGCTCGGCCGCCGAGGGGATGCCGTAGTCGGCGAAGGTGCCGGTGAGCGGCTGGCCCTCCTCGTCGTACATCACCTCCTCGAGCAGCGCCTGCGCGATGCCCTGGGCGATGCCGCCGTGCCGCTGCCCGTCGCAGAGCAGCGGGTTCAGGATCGGGCCGGCGTCGTCGACCGCGACGATCCGCTCGACGGTGACCTTGCCGGACTCGGTGTCCACCTCGACCACGCAGACGTGCGCGCCGAACGGGAAGGTCGGCTTCTGGCCGTCCCAGGTGGTGTCGACCTTCAGCTCCTCGCGCGACGCCAGCTCGGCCAGCGTCACCGACTTCCCGGGCACGCCCGCGACGGTGATCGCGGCGTTCGCCGGGTCGAGCTCCAGGTCGTCCACACTGGCCTCGAGCAGCTCGGCGGCGCGCTGCTTGGCGAGATCGACCAGCTCACCGGACGCCTGGTGCACCGCGACGCCGCCGGTCTGCAGCGAGCGCGACCCCATCGTGCCGCCGCCGCGCGGCACCAGGTCGGTGTCGCCGTGCTTGACGGTGATCTTGTCGATCGCGATCCCGAGCTGCTCGGACGCGAGCATCGCCCACGCCGTCGCGTGCCCCTGGCCGTGCGGGGAGGTGCCGGTGAGCACGGTGACCGTGCCGTCGGGGTGCACCTGCACCGAGGCGTCCTCGGCGTAGGCGCCACCGCCGGTGATCTCCACGTAGGACGACACGCCGATGCCGAGCTGCCGGACGTCGCCGCGCTCGCGGCGCGCCTTCTGCTCCGCGCGCAGCCGCTCGTAGCCGGACTCGGCCAGCGCCAGGTCGAGCGCCTTGGCGTACTCGCCGGAGTCGTACTCGACGCCGCCCTTGGTCTGGAACGGGAACTTCTCCGGGGCGACGACGTTGAGCCGGCGCACCTGCGCCGGGTCCATCCCGATCTCGGCGGCGAACAGGTCCATCGCGCGCTCGATCGCGGCGGTGGCCTCCGGTCGGCCGGCGCCGCGGTAGGCGGCGATCGAGGTGGTGTTGGTGACGACGGCGCGGGCCCGCGAGTCGACGTTGGCGATGTCGTAGGTGCCCGGCGCCATCATCCGGGTGAACATCGGCAGGAACGTGCCGAGCCGCGGGTAGGCGCCCAGGTCCTGCACGACGTCGAGCCGGTAGTGGGTCACCCGGCCGTCGCGGCTGCCGCCGATCGTCACGGTCTGGCGCTGGGCGCGGCCCTGCACCATCCCGGTCATGTTCTCCGAGCGGGACTCGTTCCAGCGCACCGGACGGCCCTGCTGCCGGGCGAGCCAGGCGACCAGCGCGAACTCCGGGTCGGAGCCGATCTTCGCGCCGAATCCGCCGCCGACGTCCGGCAGGATCACCCGGACCTTGTCCTTGTCCAGGCCCAGCCAGCCGGCGACCTCGTCGCGGCCGCCCTGGGCGTTCTGGTTGGACATGTAGACGGTGAGGTGGTCGCCCTCCCAGAACGCGCTCGCGGCCCGGGTCTCCAGCGGCGCGGCGGCCAGGCGCTGGTTCACCAGGTCCCGGGTCACCACGACCTCGCAGCCGGCGAAGAAGTCCGCGTCGGGCTCGGAGTCGTGCCCGTAGGCGGCGGCGGTGTTGGTGCCGGCCTCCGGGAAGAGCAGGGTCTCGTCGTTCGCGGCGGCCAGCGGGTCGATCACCACCGGCAGCGGCTCGTACTCGACGTCGACCAGCTCGGCGGCGTCCTCGCCCTGGTAGAACTCCTCGGTCAGCACGGCGGCGACCGGCTCGCCGACGAAGCGGACCCGGTCGGTCGCCAGGAACGGCCGGGTCATCGCCTTGTTGGCGCCCGGGAAGAGCAGCGCCGGCGCGATGTCGAGATCGGCCCCGGTGACCACGGCGACCACGCCGGGCGAGTCGAGGGCGGCCGAGGTGTCGATCGAGGTGATCGTCGCGTGGGCCAGCGGCGAGCGGACGAGCGTCAGGTGCAACGCCCCGGTCAGCCGTTCGTCGGTCAGGTCGTCGGTGTAGGTCGCGCCGCGCGTGAGGAAGACCGGATCCTCGGTGCGGACGACGCGGGTGCCCAAGATGCTCATCGTCGCCGAGCGTATAGCCGTCCCGGGCCGTATGCGACGCGCGAAACAGGAAGATCGTGCAGGTCAGGGCACCCTTACTCGGGGCGGGATCCGCATCTGCGGCCCCGATCCCCCGCACAGTCCGACCATCAGGAAACCTGCGAACGACCGCGCGTCAGCGGCCCGGTTCCTCCCACCACGGCCGGATCGCCCAGAGCGGCGAGACCGGACCGTGCCCGGCGCCCAGCGGGTAGGAGTGCCGGACGGCCTCCACGATGTACCGCTTCCCGAACCGCACCGCGTCCTCCAGGCCGAGCCCGCGGGCCAGCCCGGAGGCGATCGACGCGGCCAGCGAGTCGCCGCCGCCGTGCGTGTTGCCGGTGTCGAAGCGCGGCCCGGGCAGCTCGACGAAGGTGTCGCCGTCGAACAGCAGGTCCAGGCAGCCGTCGGTGTCCTCGGTCAGGTGCCCGCCCTTGACCAGGACGGCGCCGGGCCCGAGCGCGTGCAGCGCCTTCGCGGCGGCGTACTGGCCGTCCCGGTCGTGCACGTCGTGCTCGACGAGCAGCCGGATCTCGTCCAGGTTCGGGGTGACCAGGGTGGCCCGCGGGAACAGGGTGTGCCGGTAGGCGTCCAGCGCCTCGGTGGCCAGCAGCGGATCGCCGTGCATCGACGCCGCGACCGGGTCGACGACCAGCGGTGTGGCCCGGTCCCGGCCGATCCCGTTGTCGTCGCAGGCCGCGGCGACGGCCTCGATGATCCCGGCGGTCGCGAGCATCCCGGTCTTCGCGGCCTGCAGCCCGATGTCCCCGGCGACGCTCGCGATCTGCCCGGTGATCGTCTCGACCGGGATCGTGTGCACGCCGGTGACGCCGACCGTGTTCTGCACGGTCACCGCGCACACCGCGACGCAGCCGTGCACCCCGCAGGCGGCGAACGCACGCAGGTCGGCCGGGATGCCTGCGCCGCCGCCGGAGTCGGTGCCGGCGATCGTCAGCACCCGCGGCGGGGTCGTACCGACGGTGGGTTCGGCCATGGTCGAGTCCTCACTCCCTGGCCGGCATTACCCGGCCGGTCCGCGGTCGGCGGCAACTCCCCGCCCTCTCAGCCCGCTCGTCCGCGAGCTCCCGCACCTGCGCACCCGACCGTAACCCGGACCCGGGACGCGCGGTCGCGGCGGCCGGGGATGTCGGTGCCGCGTGGGACACTCCGCGTCGAGGAGGCCAGATGAGTGCACAACCCTCTGATCCAGCGCCCGGCCCGGGGTCCGTCGCGGCGCCCGGCTGGCGCAGGCCGGTGCCGCCGCCGCATCCGCTCACCGTCGCCGACTACCTGGCGATCGGCGAGGTCGAACCCGGCTACACCGAACTCGTCGAGGGGCAGATCCTCATGTCACCGGGCTCGTCCCCCGACCACAACCATGCCGCCATGGAACTCGCCTTCCAGCTGCGCGGCTGCATCCCCGCCGACCTCGAGGTCCTCGCCGAGGTCGATGTGGACCTCCAGCTCGCGCCGCCGGACGCTCCCGGATCGGTCCGGCGCCCGGACCTGGTCGTCGTCGACCGGGAGGCGCGGCGCCGGGTCCGCCGCGAGGGCGGCGTCATCCGGGCCTCCGAGGTGACGCTGGCGGTGGAGATCCTCTCCCCCGGGTCCCGCCGGACCGACCACGTGACCAAGCGCGGCGAGTACGCCGACGCCGGGATCGGCCACTACTGGATCATCGACCTGGGCGAGCCGGTGTCGCTGCTCGCCTGCCACCTGGCCGGCGAGTTCGGCTACGCCGACGGCGGCGTGGTCACCGGCCGGCACACCGCCGACCGGCCGTTCGCGGCCGAGATCGATCTCGACGCGCTCGGCTGAGCACGGTGCGGGACGACCCCCCGACGGGCCGTCCCGCACCTGCCCCGGCCGGGTCAGTCCCCGGCCGGCGCGATCGGCAGGTGGACCCGGCCGCCCGCGTCGCGGAACTCGGCGGACTTCTCGTCCATCCCGGCCTCGATCGCCTCGACGCTGGTCAGCCCGTGCGCCTCGGCGTAGTCCCGGACGTCCTGGGTGATCTTCATCGAGCAGAACTTCGGCCCGCACATCGAGCAGAAGTGCGCGGACTTCGCGGGCTCCGCCGGCAGCGTCTCGTCGTGGTAGGACTGCGCCGTGTCCGGGTCCAGGGACAGCGCGAACTGGTCCCGCCAGCGGAACTCGAAGCGGGCCTGGGACAGGGCGTCGTCACGGGCCTGTGCGTGCGGGTGCCCCTTCGCCAGGTCGGCCGCGTGCGCGGCGATCTTGTAGGTGATCACGCCGATCTTCACGTCGTCCCGGTTCGGCAGGCCCAGGTGCTCCTTCGGGGTGACGTAGCAGAGCATCGCGGTGCCGGCCTCGGCGATCCGGGCGGCGCCGATCGCCGAGGTGATGTGGTCGTAGCCGGGCGCGATGTCGGTGGCGAGCGGGCCGAGGGTGTAGAACGGCGCCTCGTCGCACCACTCCTCCTCCAGCCGCACGTTCTCCACGATCTTGTCCATCGGGACGTGGCCGGGGCCCTCGATCATCACCTGCACGTCGTGCGCGCGGGCGATCCGGGTCAGCTCGCCGAGCGTGGCCAGCTCGGCCAGCTGTGCCTCGTCGTTCGCGTCGGCGATCGATCCGGGACGCAGCCCGTCGCCGAGCGAGAAGGTGACGTCGTAGCGGCGGAGGATCTCGCACAGGTCGGCGAACCGGGTGTACAGGAACGACTCGCGATGGTGCGCCAGGCACCAGGCGGCCATGATCGACCCACCGCGGGAGACGATCCCGGTGACCCGCTTCGCGGTCAGCGGCACGTACCGCAGCAGCACCCCGGCGTGCACCGTCATGTAGTCGACACCCTGCTCGCACTGCTCGATCACGGTGTCCCGGTACACCTCCCAGGACAGCTTCGCCGGATCGCCCTGCACCTTCTCCAGCGCCTGGTAGATCGGCACGGTGCCGATCGGGGCCGGCGAGTTGCGCAGCAGCCACTCGCGGGTCCGGTGGATGTCGGAACCGGTGGACAGGTCCATCACGGTGTCGGCACCCCAGCGGGTCGCCCACACCATCTTGTCCACCTCCTCGGGGATCGAGGAGGTCACCGCGGAGTTCCCGATGTTCGCGTTGACCTTGGTGAGGAACCGCTTGCCGATGATCATCGGCTCCGATTCGGGATGGTTGACGTTCGCCGGGATCACCGCGCGGCCGCGGGCGACCTCGGAACGCACCAGCTCGGCGTCGCACCGTTCGCGGATCGCGATGAACCGCATCTCGGTGGTGATCACCCCGGCCCTGGCGTACGACAGCTGGGTCCCCGGCTCCCTCGAGGAGATCCACGGAGCGCGCAGCGCGGGCAGGCCCGCCCGCACGTCGATCTCCGCATCGGCATCGGTGTAGGGGCCGGAGGTGTCGTAGACGTCGTGGTGCTCGCCGTTCGAGAGGCCGATCCGGCGGACCGGGACCCGGATCCCGTCCGGACCGTCCACGTAGGACTTAGTGGATCCGGCGATCGGCCCGGTGGTGACCTGCGGGCGCACGTGAGCGGTCGTCATGACGACAGTCCTCCCTGGCCGGCATTACCCGGCCGGTTCTGCGGTCGGCGACCGATCGGTCCGCCCTCTCAGCCCCGCGCGCCGGAGCTCCCGCGTGTTCAGATGTGCCCCGACCGTAGGCACCGTCCGGCGCGACACGCCAGCCCCCCGGCGCTTCTCACCCGGATGCCGGGAATGATCTTCGCCGGTTCGTGGTTCTCCACCGGCATGACACAGAGAGCCGAACTGAGCCCGACCGACTGGGTGCGCGGGCAGACCGAGCAGATCCTGGAGAGCGGGACGACCGAGGGCGTGACCGTGCTGGACCGTCCGGTCGTGCTGGTGACGACGACCGGCGCGAAGTCCGGCACGAAGCGCTACGTACCGGTCATGCGGGTCGAGCACGACGGCGCCTACGCGATGATCGCGTCCAAGGGCGGCGCGCCGGAGCACCCCGCCTGGTACCACAACGTGAAGGCACATCCCGAGGTCGAGCTGCAGGACGGCACCGCGACCGGGGTGTACGTCGCCCGGGAGCTGCCCGAGGGCCCCGAGCGGCAGGCCTGGTGGGACCGCTCGGTCGAGGCGTACCCGCCCTACACCGAATACCAGGAGAAGACGTCCCGGCTGATCCCGGTGCTCGTGCTGGAGCCGAAGGGCTGAGCACCGCCGGTCGCGCGCCCGCC
>NZ_BAAAJK010000007.1:111039-151333 GCF_039526905.1 Pseudonocardia kongjuensis
GTGCGGGCGCGCGACCGCGGTTCACCCGACGACGCCGTGTGCGGGCTCGACCCGCCCGGCGCGCCGCATCGGGGCGACCGACGCCACCACCGAGACCACCGTGACCACCGCCGCCAGGCCCATCAGCTGCCCGACCGGTGGCACCCCGCCGTCCAGCTCGATCGCCCGCAGGGCCAGCAGCCCGTAGACGCCGCCGAGCAGCACGCCGACGACGGCCCCCACCGCCCCGGCCAGCCCGGCCTCCGCCGCGACCGCCCGCCGCGAACCCGCCCTGGTCAGGCCGAAGGTGCGCAGCAGCGCGATCTCCCGGGTGCGCTCGCCGACCGAGAGCGCCAGCGTGACGGCGACCCCCACCACCGCGACGACGACGGTGGTCCCGATCAGTCCGGCGCCGATCGCCCGGGCCACCGACAGGGCGGACTCCATCTGCTCCCGGACGTCCGCGGTCCAGGTCACCGAGCCGGCGTCCCCGATCGACCCGGCGACCGCCTCCCGGACGGCCCGCGGATCGGCACCCGGCACCGCGTCCACCCGGACCTCGGTCCCGGCGGCGTACGCCTGCAGCTGCGGGTTCGCGTCCAGCGTGGCGGCGAGCGCCTGCGCCGCCGCGGCACGCGCCGCGTCGTCGTCCTGCCACACCGGGAGGATCACCGCGTCGGCCGGGAGGGACCGGTCGATCGAGGCCCGCGCGTCGGCCGACGCCCCGGCGACGGCCACCAGCAGGGCCGCCGTCAGCCCTACCCCGAGGGCGAGCACCGTCGTCATCGCCGCGGTCCGCCGGGACAGCCTGCGGGCGTTCGCCACCGCCAGCCGCAGCGGGCCGGACCGGACGGTCAGCGGACGCAGCGCCGCGGCGACCCCCGAGATCAGGAACGGCCCGGTCACGCCGAGCGCGGCGACCAGCAGCAGCCCGCTCAGAGCGACCACGGCCAGGCCGCCGAGCTGGTCGCCGAGCGTGACCCCGATGCCGGCCGTCGCCGCGGCCAGCGCGGCCAGCACGGCGGCGGCGGGCAGCCGGGTGCGGGCCCGCGGGGCGTGCGCCTCGGTCGCGTCGGCGGAACCCAGCGCCACCACCGGCGCCACCCGGCCGGCGGCCCGGGCCGGCGGCAGCGCCGCGAGCACCGTGGTCAGCACCGCCAGCAGCACGCAGCCGGCCAGCCACAGCGGCTGCACCGCCAGCGCCGGTACGTCCACACCGGACGCCCGGGCGACGGCGAGTCCGCCGTACCCGGCACCGACCGCGGCCGCCGTCCCCAGCACGCCGGCGACCAGGCCGGTGAGCGCGGCCTCGGCCAGCACCGAGCGGGTCACCTGCCCGCGGCTCGCACCGACGCACCGCAGCAGCGCCAGGTCGCGGCTGCGCCGGGCCAGCACGATCCGGAACGTCGAGGACACCACCACGGCCGCGGCGACCAGCGCGAGACCGACGAAGACCGACAGCCCGGCGAGCACCGCCAGCACCGACGCCGACGCCTCGGCGATCTCGGCGTCCCGCTGCTCGGCGGCGGTCCGCACCCGCTCCCCGCCGGCGGCCGCGCCGAGCGCCGCGGTGTCCGCGTCGCCCGCCACGTCGATCCGGGAGGCGTACAGCGCCCCGTCCAGCGCGAGCGCGTCCTGCGTGGTCAGCACCAGCGAGTCGAGCGACTCGAACGGCAGCCGGACCACCCCGGCGACGCGCAGCGACCGGTCGCCGAGCGTCACGGTGTCACCCGGCGCCAGACCGGTGCGTTCCGCCGTCGCGCTGCCGATCAGCACCTCGCCCGGACCGGCCGCGCGGCCCTGCTCCGGCGCGGGCAGCGCGGTCAGCGGACCGGTCATCGGGTCCGAGGTCACCAGCCAGTCGCCGCTGGTCGTCCCGGCCGCCAGCGGGACGACACCGCCGAACACGGGCGCCACGCCGGTCACCCCGGGCACCTCCCGCAACCGCTGCGCGATCGCCACTGTGCCGGTGTCAGGGCCGCTGCCGGGGCCGGTGTCGGGGCCGCGCACGGACACCACGTGCGACGCGCCCGCCGGGGTGTGCACCGCGTCCTCGGTGAGGGCGGCGCGCAGGGTGCCGGTCAGCAGCACCGCCCCGGCCGCGAACGCCGTCGCCACCAGCACGGCGAGCCCGGTCAGCAGCAGCTGCCGGGGGCGGCGGCGGATCCCGGCGGCGGCCGCGCGGGTCGCCGGGTTCAGCATGCTCATGCCCGGGCCCCCTGCCCGGCCGGCCGGACGCCGGTGGCGCGCTCGCCGGACAGCGCCCCGAGCGCGGCGAGCACCGCGTCCGGGGTGGGGGCGACCAGCCGGCCCGCGGCGAGCCCGTCGCGCAGGATCAGCACCTGGTCCGAGACCGATGCGGCGAGCGGATCGTGGGTGACCATGACGACGGTCTGCCCGTAGTCGTCGACGCAGGCCCGCAGCAGTCCCAGCAGCTCCCGCCCGGACGTGGTGTCCAGCGCGCCCGTCGGCTCGTCCGCGAAGACGATCTCCGGCCGGCCGAGCAGCGCCCGGGCCACCGCGACCCGCTGCCGCTGCCCGCCGGACAGCTCCGAGGGCAGGTGCCCCAGCCGCGCGCCGATCCCCAGCCGGTCCACCAGCTCGGCCCGCCACGCCCGGTCCGGGCGGCGCCCGGCGAGCGCGACGGCCAGGTCGATGTTCTCCCCCGCGCTCAGGTGCGGGAGCAGGTTGCCGTCCTGGAAGACGAAGCCCATCCGGTCCCGGCGGACCCGGGTCAGCTCGGCGTCGCCGAGCATGCCGAGCCGGGTGTCGCCGAGCAGCACCTGCCCCGACGTCGGCCGGTCCAGCCCGGCGAGACAGTGCAGCAGCGTCGACTTCCCGGACCCGGACGGCCCCATCACCGCGGTGAACCGCCCGGCCGGGATGTAGAGGGTGAACCCGGCCAGCGCCGACACCGCGCCGGGTCCCGATCCGTAGCGCCGGACCAGTTCGACGGCACCGGCCGCCGCAGCAGCACCCGTCACAGCTGCTCCCCCCAGCCCTCGAGCAGCGGCAGGGCCGCCATCGACAGCAGCATCAGGAACAGCACGACACCGCCGGTGACGGCGACCGCGTTCATCAGGACCTCGATCATGTCCACAACGGTGCCGGGCGGCGGCGCCGCGCACCTCGGACCACGGGACGGTCTTCCCGGTCGGGTGGCTCGTACTTCCGGCTGAGGCCGGGCCGGCCGTCTCAGCCCTACGGTGATCGCCATGACGTCCCCGACGGTCGTCCTCCCGCGTGGTCCCGCCCGGCCGACCCGCTCGCTGATGTTCACGCTGGAGGCCTTCGCCTACCTGTTCTGGCTGGTGCTCGACCTGTTCGCGGCACCAGGACTGTCCGACGGCCGCGGGCTGTGGATCTCCGGGGTGCTCGCCGGTGCCGCGGTGGCCGGCGTGGTGCTCGCCCGGTACCGGTACCCGGTGGTCGGCACCGCCGTGGCCGCGTTCACCGCGTCCGCGCTGCTGTCGGTGCTGGCCTGGCCGTCCGGGGCACCGCTGGTGTCACTGGCCGAGCTGTTCGCGCTCGCCGTCGTCACGGTGGCGGTGATCCGGCGGACGGCGGGCGGCGCGGCGGTCGGGTTCGCCGTGGCGTCGTTCGTGGTGATCGTCGGGATGCCGCTGCTGCGGTTCGACGATCCCGACCGGGCCACCGCGATGGCGCTCGCCGGGCTGGGCTGGGCGAGCACGGTCGCGGTCGCGGCGGTGCTGCGCGAGCTGGGGGTGCGCCGGGAGGCCCGGCTCGCCGCCACCCGCAACGACGAGCGGATGGAGCTGGCCCGGGAGCTGCACGACGTCGTCGCGCACCACGTCACCGGGATCGTGGTGGCCGCGCAGGCGGCGGTCGCCGTCGCCCGGACCCGCCCCGAGCAGGCCGGCCCGGCGCTGGAGTCGATCGAACGGGCCGGCGCGGAGGCGCTCGCCGGGATGCGCCGGATGGTGGGCGTGCTGCGCGGCGGGGAGGAGGCCGCCCGCGCGGTCGCGCACGGCCCGGACGACGTGGCCGAGCTGGTCGGCCGGTTCGACCCGGCCGGCGAGCGGACCGTGCTGGAGATCGATCCCGGGCTGGACCCGGCGCGGCTCGCACCCGGGGTCGGCGCCACCGCCTACCGGGTCGTCCAGGAGGCGCTGACCAACGTGCACCGGCACGCGCCGGACGCGACGTCGGTGCAGGTCCGGCTGGAGCTGCGGGACGACAGGCTGGCGGTCGGCGTGCGCAACGAGGGCGGTTCCCCGGAGCGCAGGCCGCGCCCGCACGAGCGCGGCGGGTTCGGCCTGGCCGGGATGGCCGAGCGGGTCGGCGCGCTGGGCGGCACGCTGCGGGTCGGCCCGGACGGGCCGGGCGTCTGGGAGGTGCTGGCAGAGCTGCCGGCGGTGGCCCGGTGACCATCGGGGTGGTGCTCGCCGACGACCAGGAGATGGTCCGGACCGGCTTCCGGCTGATCCTCTCCGCCGAGGACGACATCGAGGTGCTCGGCGAGACCGGCACCGGCACCGGCGCGGTCGCGCTGGCCCGCGAGGTGCGCCCGGACGTGGTGCTGATGGACATCCGGATGCCCGGGATGGACGGCATCGAGGCGACCCGGGCACTGTGCGCCGATCCGTCCCCGCCGCGGGTCGTCGTGGTGACGACCTTCGATCTCGACGAGTACGTCTACGGCGCGCTGCGGTCCGGGGCCTGCGGGTTCCTGCTGAAGGACGCCGGCCCGCGGCTGCTGGTCGAGGCGGTGCGGGCGGCCGCCGCCGGGGACGCGCTGGTGTCGCCGTCGGTGACGGTGCGGCTGCTGGAGCGGCTCACCGAGCCCGTCGCGCCGCGGCCGGCCGCGCTGGCGGCGCTGTCCGCCCGGGAGCTGGAGGTGGTGCGGGCCGTCGCGCGCGGGCGGACGAACCACGAGATCGCCGGGGACCTGTTCGTGTCGCTGTCGACGGTCAAGACGCACATCGCCAACATCGGGTCCAAGCTGGACGCCCGCAACCGGGTCGAGATCGCGGCCTGGGCCTGGGAGAACAAGCTCGTCGAATGACGCCTCAGTGGACGGCGCGCAGGGCGGCGGCCGGGCGGCGGGGGTGCGGGACGGACAGCACCGCGCTGACGTCGCCGAGGGCCTCCGGGAACGCCGGCGGCGTCCCCGTCTGGATCGGCGCGGGCAGCGGCACGGGCACCGGGGCCGGCACCGGCCGGGCCCGCCCGGCGGCGGCCGCGGCGCACTCGCGCTCGGAGGCGCGGTCGTCCCAGAGTTCGAACAGCGGCTGCGCCGCCATGACCAGCAGCACGGCGAGGACCGGGAGGACGGCGAGGATCGTGAGCACCATGGCGTCCACGATGCCCGGCCGGGGCGGCCTGCCACATCGGTCGCAGGACCGGTTCCTGCAGGTCAACCCCTAGTACCGGGGTATGAGTCCCGGGGTCGGTCTCGGGGTCAGCCCCGGGGTACGTCCTCCGCGTCGACGGCCGAGGGATCCCACGAGTCCGACGGCCCGCCCCAGCCGTTGCGGCGCAGCATCTTCTTGGCGCCCCGCTGGTTGCGGCCCATCAGCCGGTCCAGGTAGAGGTGGCCGTCGAGGTGGTCGACCTCGTGCTGCAGGCAGCGGGCCAGGAAGCCCTTGCCCTCGACGTCCACCGGGTTGCCGTCGACGTCGGTGCCGGTGACCCTGGCCCAGTCGGCGCGGCCGGTCGCGAAGCTCTCGCCGGGGACCGACAGGCAGCCCTCCTGGTCCTCGTCCGGGTCGGGCATGATCTCCGGGATCTCGCCGGTCTCCAGCACCGGATCGAGCACGTGCCCGCGGCGCATCGTGCGGGTCTCGGGATCCGGGCAGTCGAAGACGAACAGCCGCAGGTCGATCCCGACCTGGTTGGCCGCGAGCCCGACCCCGTTGGCCGCCGCCATCGTCTCGAACATGTCGTCGACGAGCGTGCGCAGCTCGTCCTCCCCGATGTCCGCCGACGCCACCGGGCGGGTGGGCCGGTGCAACACGGGATCGCCGACCATGCGGATGCGCAGAACCGTCACCGTCGCAGGGTACGGTCGCGCCGCGCGGTGCCCGCTCCGGGTGACGGGGCCGCCCCCCGGCCGATGGGTTTCGGGCGCCCCGGGGCGCGTCGCGGCGACTCGCCGTCGGTCCCGTGTGGTTCAATCCGACCTCGAATGACAGCCGTGTCATTCGGCATCGGCGGTGGCCCTCCGGAGGGCCGTCGCCGTCAGATCGTCGGCCGCTCGAGGAGCGTGATGGAGTCCGCTGGGTCCCTCTCGGAACGCCGCGGAGCGCACCGGCGCTCCGCAACCCCCTCCCGCGAGCTCGACCGCCGGGAGCGCGAGATCCTCGCGTTCGAGGCCCAGTGGTGGAAGTACGCGGGCGCCAAGGAGCAGGCGATCCGCGAGCTCTTCGACATGTCCGCGACCCGCTACTACCAGGTGCTGAACGCGCTGGTCGACAAGCCCGAGGCGATGGCCGTCGATCCGCTGCTCGTGAAGCGCCTGCGCCGGCTGCGTTCCAGCCGTCAGCGCACCCGCGCCGCCCGCCGCCTGGGTCTCGAGCCCTGAGACCGGGAAGCCCGGAGGCAGCCGTGAGCCGCAGCTCGAGCCCCAATCGGAGGTCACGATGACCGCACCCGCGTCCGGCGGAACCTCGCCGCTGAAGATCGCCGGTATCGCACTGATCGGCGTCGGTGTGCTGGCCGGTGTCGTCGGGCTGTCCGGTCTCGGCGGTGGCGGTGACGAGAGCCCGCAGGCCGCGCCGCCACCGGCGACGGCCGATCCCGCCCCCGGCGGGGACGGCGCAGCGCCCGCCCCCGGCGAGGACGGGGCCGACGGGGCCGATGGCGCCGACGGGGCCGCCCCCGGCGGGGAGGGCACCGACGGTGCCGCCCCGGGCACCTCGCCGTTCACCCCCGGCGCCCCGGGCACGCCCGGTTCCCCCGGCTTCGACGGCACCGGCGCGGACGGCGCGCCGCCGCCCGCCGCGGCCGGGCCCGCCCCGGGCGGCACCGCGAGCGAGGGGTCCGCCGTGGCCGTCCGGCCCGCCGTCCGGATCTACAACAACTCGACGATCCGGGGTCTCGCCGAGCAGGCGGCCGGGAAGTTCCGCAGCAACGGCTGGACCGTGTCGCAGGTGCAGAACTACTCGGCGGGCGTGATCCCCACGACGACCGTGTACTACCGGACCGGCACCGCCGAGAAGGCCGCGGCGGACGAGATCGCCCGCGCCTTCGGCATCCGGGCCGAGCCGCGCTTCGACGGCATCCAGGACGCGACGCCCGGCGTGATAGTGATCGTCACCCGGGACTTCTCGGCGGCCTGACACCGAACCTGCTCCCCAGCGCGCCGACGACCCCGGACGGGCATCCCGTCCGGGGTCGTCGTCCGTCGGGGACCGGCCGGGCTCAGTCGCTGCGCCGCCGCGCGTACGCCTCGAGCTCGGCGACCTGCTCCGGGTCCAGCGAGGGCCGGACCGCCCGCCGGGCGGCCGCGACGTGCGCCGCGGTCACCTCGCCCGCCTCCAGCGACTCGCGCATCGCGGTCAGCGCGGCCTCCCGCAGCAGCGCGGCGCAGTCCGCCGCCGAGTAGCCGTCCAGGTCGGCGGCGAGCTCGTCCAGGTCGACGTCGTCGCCGAGCGGGACGTCCCGGCCGGCGGCCCGGAGGATGTCGGCCCGGGCCTCGGCGTCCGGCGGCGGGACGAACACCAGCCGCTCCAGCCGGCCGGGCCGCAGCAGCGCCGGATCGATCAGGTCCGGCCGGTTCGTCGCCCCCACGACGACGACCTCGCGCAGCGGCGTCGCACCGTCCAGCTCGGTGAGCAGCGCCGCCACCACCCGGTCCGCGACGCCGGCGTCGGTCGATCCACCCCGGCGCGGGGCGAGCGCGTCGACCTCGTCCAGGAAGATCAGCGCCGGGGCGGCCTCCGCGGCCCGGCGGAACAGCTCCCGGACCGCCCGCTCGGACTCGCCGACGTACTTGTCCAGCAGCTCGGCGCCCTTGACCGCGAACACGTTGAGATCGCCGGTCCCGGCCAGCGCGCGCAGCAGGAACGTCTTGCCGCCGCCGGGCGGGCCGTAGAGCAGCACGCCGCGCGGCGCGTCCACCCCGAGCCGGGCGAACGAGTCGGGATGGCGCAGCGGCCACAGCACCGCCTCGGTCAGCGACTGCTTGACCTCGGTCATGTCGCCGACGTCGTCGAGGGTCAGCCCGCCGTGCCCGAGGGCGCCGCCGCCGGACAGCGATATCGGCCGGACCGAGCCGACGGCGCCGAGCAGGTCCTGCTGCCGGACCTCCTCGATCCCGTCGGTGCCCTCCCCCGCGCCGCGCAGTGCGGCGGCGATCGCGGCCTCCCGGCGCACCGCCGCGAGATCGGCGACGACGAAGCCCGGTGTCCGGGCGGCGATCACCCCGAGATCGACGTCCCGGCCGCGCGGGACGCCGGCCAGCAGCCGCTCCAGCAGTGCGCGGCGGGTCGCGGCGTCCGGCAGCGGCACCGTGAGCTCGCGGTCGACCAGGTCGGGTGCGCGCAGGCGCGGATCCAGCGACTCCGGTTCGGCACTGGTGACGACGAGTGCGGGCCCGCCGGGCGCGGTGGCCGCGCGCAGCTCGTCGAGCACCAGGGTGGCCAGCGGCGGCGGGTTCGACGCCGGGAGCAGCGCGTGCGCGTCGTGCACGAGCAGCACGGCGGGCTCGTCCGCGGCCGGGCGCGCGTCGGCGATCGCGGCCCGGACCCGCTCGGCCGCGGCCGCCGGTTCCAGGGCGGCGACGGCCGGCGCGACGAGCTCCACGCAGCGGGCCCCCGCGGCGGCGGCGGCGCTGCGCACCAGCGGCGCCTTGCCCACCCCTTCCGGCCCGCTGACGAGCACGCCGAGCCGGGCCTCGCCGCCGAGCCGGGTGAGCAGCTCGGGACGGCGGAACATCAGCTCCAGCCAGTCCAGCAGCCGCCGGGCGACCGGCTCGTTCGCGGCCAGGTCGTCGATCGACGGGGGCGGCTCGGCCTCGGGCACCACCCGATCCCCGGCGGTGTCGTCCCCGGCGGCAGGGTTCCCGGCGGCCGGGCTCCCGGCAGCAGGGTTCCCGGCAGCAGGGTTCCCGGCAGCAGGGTTCCGGGCAGCATGGCTCCGGGCGGCAGGGCTCCCGGCGGCAGGGCTCCCGGCCGTGCCCGCACCGGCGGCCCCGGCGCCGGAAGCGCGCTTCCCGGTCCCCGCCGCTGCCGCCCCGCCCGGCCCGGCCGCACCGCCCGGCCCGGCACCCGCCCGCACCGCGACCGTCCCGGTGTCCGCGCCGCCCTGCCAGCCGACCACGGTGGACGGCGCCACCACGACCGGCCCGCCGGCCGGCTCGGCGACGGCGACCGTCAGCAGCTCCGAGGTCCACGCGCCACCGACCGCCGCGGCCAGCGCCCGGCGCACCGAGTGCACGTCCGCACCGGGCGGCGGGGCGATGTCCTGCGGCAGCAGCGAGACCGCGTCCCCGCGCAGGAGCACCTTCCCCATCAGCGCCAGCCGCAGGGTCGCCGGGCCGACGGTCGCGGTCGCGAGCCGGGAGCCGATCAGCCGGACCTCGCGGGCGGCGGACACCTCCGCGGGCGCGACGACGACGGCGGCGCCGTCGGTCAGGCCGGCGTTGGACAGGGTCACGTCGTCGAGCCGGGCCTGGCCGTGCGGCTCCGAGGCGTCACCGGCGACGGCGAGCGCGGCGGTCGGCCGGGAACCGGTGAGCAGCACCGCGTCCCAGGACCGCAGGCCGAGGCCGGCGAGCACCTCGGGATGCAACCGGATCACCCCCCGCCGGGCGTCGGTGGCCGCCGGGGCCAGGCGCGCGACCAGGGTCAGCGAGGGGTCTCCCACCCGCGTCACGCTAGTGGTCAGCGACGGCGCAGCCCGAGGCGGCGCCCGGACCCGCGGGGGGCCGGGGCGACGCCGGGGCCGTGCACCGCCCGGCCGTTGCCGGACCGGCTGTTCTCCCGGCGGGCGGCGCCGTCCGGGTCGAGCCGGCGCCGGACCCCGCGGGCCATCGCACCGGCCCGGCCGGCGACCCGGCGGCGCAGCGGCGGCCGCAGCCCGAGCCGGCGGGCCGAGCGGGCGGCCCGGGCGACGGCCCGGCGCTGCCGGGTCGGGACGTCCCACGCCTCCGGGTGCCGGGCCAGCCAGCGGTACCGGTAGGCGGTGTAGGGCAGCAGCAGCAGGTAGCCGGTCGCGGCCACCGTGACGCCGAGGAAGGGCACCGTGAACAGCGCCGCGGCGATCGCACCGACGCCGACCAGCAGCGGGGCGATCGCCCGCTGTGGCACGCGGACCGCCTTGAGCGACACGGTCGGGATCCGGCTGACCATCAGGCCTGCGGTGAACAGCGCCCATACCGCGACCACCGGCTCGGCCGACCACCAGCCGGGCCCGAGGTGCAGCCACAGGTAGAGCGGGATCCCGGCGGTCATGGCCGCGGCCGGGGCCGGGACACCGACGAAGAACTCGCGGGCGAACGGCGGCGCCTGGTCGTCGTCGAGCAGCGTGTTGAACCGGGCCAGCCGCAGCGCCATGCAGACGGCGAAGACGAGCGCGACGATCCAGCCGGCGCGGGTGTCCTCGAACGCCCAGATGTAGATCACCAGCGCCGGCGCGACGCCGAACGACACCAGGTCGGCGAGCGAGTCCAGCTCGGCACCGATCCGGCTGGACGCGTCGAGCAGCCGGGCGAGGCCGCCGTCCAGGGCGTCGCAGAGCGCCGCCGCGAGCACCGCGCCGATGGCCAGGTCGAACCGGCCCTGCAGGGCGAAGTAGACGGCCGACAGGCCGGCGCAGAGGTTGAGCACGGTGACCGCGTTGGGCAGCAGTCGCACGCCGGCCGGGTACCCCTTCGCCGGAGGCCCGATCGTCATCCGGCTCAGCCCTCCGCCGGGGGGACGACACCGAGCACGGTCTCGGCGCCCACGGTGCGCTGGCCGGGGTGGACCAGCGGTTCCGTTCCCGGCGGGAGGTAGGTGTCGACCCGGGAGCCGAACCGGATCAGCCCGAAGCGCTCGCCTGCGGCGACCTCGTCGCCGGTCGAGAGCCCGCAGACGATCCGGCGGGCCAGCAGACCGGCGATCTGCACGACGCCGATCCGGTGCCCGTCGGCCCCGTCGGGACCGGCAGCGAGGAAGGTGATCGCGTTGCGCTCGTTGTCCTCGCTGGCCTTGTCCAGGTCGGCGGACAGGAACGTGCCCGGCTCGTAGCGGACGCCGACGACGCGGCCGTGCACCGGCACCCACTGCACGTGCACGTCCAGCACCGTCAGGAAGATCGAGACCCGCGGGTGCGGCACCCGCGGGAGGTCGAGCTCGGCCGGCGGGACGACCTCGGTGACGGTCGCGACGGTGCCGTCCGCGGGGGCGAGCACGGCGCCCGGCCGCTGCGGCGGGGTCCGCGCCGGGTCCCGGAAGAACAGCGCGGTGGCGCCGGTGGCGAGCAGCCCGGGCAGTGCGCCCCGGCCGCTGAGTGCGCGCACCCCGGCGGCGACGAGGGCGACCGCGGCGACGATCGGCCTGCCCCCGGGGTGCATCGGCGGGATCGCGTCGCGGACCAGACGGGCGATGTGGGTCGGCGAGGTCCCGGTTCCTTCGGCCATGGCGGGTCGTCGGCTCCTGATGCTCCGGTTGGGGATCGCCACGCTACGCGGGAGCCGGTGACACAGCTCCGGCGGGACGACCCGACCCCGGTGCAGGACGCGGATGCGGGCCCTGGCACGATCGCCCGCTCCCGGAGACGAAAAAGGGCCGGGGCCGCCGTCCCCCGAGACGACGACCCCGGCCTTGGAACCGCTCGTCCGCTCCCCAGCGACGGGCGGTGGGTCCTGTGCTGTGAAGGGGTTACCCCTTCGCGAGCAAAAGTATTCCTCCCCGACGACCGGCAGTCCAGATCACGATGGATGTCCACCGTGATCTACCTCTTTCGGCCGAACGCCTACACGGATAGACGTCGCTCGCGGTGAGATCGTTGCCCCTTATGCCTATGAGGTGGCTCACACTTTCGGCGCAGCCCTGGCGCCGGGCGAGTGAAGACCCTGTCGCACAGTGCATCGTCGCCGCAGATCAGCGGTGACCGTTCGGCGCGAGAAGGGGTCGCCTACGGCTCGATCAACCACACCGCGACGGGTGATCCGTCGGCCACCGTCGTCACGTCCGGGGGGACGTCGATCAGGCAGTCGGCCCGGGCCAGCGCCGCGATCAGGTGCGATCCGGTGGAGCCGATCTCGGCGACCGTCCCGGTGGCCGCGTCGAGCACGCCGCGGCGGAACTGCCGCTTGCCGGCCGGCGAGGACAGCTCCCCGGCCAGCCGGGCCGTCACCACCGGACGGTGCGGCGCCGGATGCCCCATCGCGGCCCGCAGCGCCGGCCGGACGAACGCCTCGAACGACACCAGCGAGCTGACCGGGTTGCCGGGCAGGGTCGCGACCGCGACGTCCGTCCCGCCGAGATCGAGCCGCCCGCAGCCCTGCGGGCCGCCGGGCTGCATCGCGACCTTGCCGAACTGCACGCCGTGCCCGGTCATCGCGTCCTTCACCACCTCGTAGGCCCCGGCGCTCACCCCGCCCGAGGTGAGGACCAGATCGGGCCGGAGCGCGGCCGTCGAGGCGGTGACCCGCTCGGCCAGCACCGCGCGGAACCGCTCGACGTCGTCGGGCACGAACGAGAGCAGCTCCGCGGTCGCACCCGCCTCGCGGACCGCGACGGCGAGCATCGTCCCGTTGGACTCGTAGATCCGGCCCGGCCCGAGCGGCTCGCCGGGGGCGACCAGCTCCGAGCCGGTGGACAGCACCAGCACGTGCGGCCGGCGGCGGACCGGCAGCTCCGGGCGCCCGACGGCGGCGGCCAATCCGATCTGCGGCGCCGCGAGCACCGTGCCCGCCCGCAGCAGCACCGCCCCGGCGACCGTGTCCTCACCCGCCCGGCGGACGTAGGCGCCGGGCTCGGGTGCGGCGGCGATGCGCACCTGCCCGGTCCCGCCGTCGGTCCGCTCGACCGGGACGATCGCGTCGGCCCCCTCGGGTACCGGCGCGCCGGTCATGATCCGGGCGACCGTGCCGGGGGCCAGCGGCGGCACCGCGGTCCGCCCGGCCGGGATGTCCTCGGCCACCGGCAGCGTCACCGGATCGGCGTCCGAGGCGCCGGCGAGCTCGGCGGCCCGCACCGCGTACCCGTCCATCGCGGAGTTGTCGAACGGCGGCAGCGCCACTCCGGCGGTCAGGTCCTCGGCCAGCACCCGTCCGCTCGCATCGGCCAGCGGCACCCGCTCGACGCCGGTCGGCGGCAGCAGTGCGGCGACCGCGGCGGCGTGCTCGGCGACCGATCGCGGACCGGAGTTCGACCAGGTGGGTGCGGTGGTCATGGGGCCATCCTGCCCGCGCTCCCGACCGGCCGACATTCGGACCCCGTCGCTTGCACTCACCCCACCCGAGTGCTAGAAACGGGCACAGCATCCACTGGCACTCGTGCCCGTGGAGTGCCAGGTCGGGTGGGTGAGGCCGGCGCAGGGTAGCCGGCCGTCCGTCGCGGGCACCGCATCCGATCACTCGACTCACCTCTATCGGAGGGCAACACCCCCATGGCGAAGCAGATCGCGTTCGACGAGGAGGCCCGTCGGGGCCTCGAGCGGGGCATGAACACCCTCGCCGACGCCGTCAAGGTGACGTTGGGCCCGAAGGGTCGCAACGTCGTGCTCGAGAAGAAGTGGGGCGCGCCGACCATCACCAATGACGGCGTGTCGATCGCCAAGGAGATCGAGCTCGAGGACTCCTGGGAGAAGATCGGCGCCGAGCTGGTGAAGGAGGTCGCCAAGAAGACCGACGACATCGCCGGTGACGGCACCACCACCGCCACCGTGCTGGCCCAGGCGCTGGTCCGCGAGGGCCTGCGCAACGTGGCCGCCGGCGCGAACCCGATGTCGCTCAAGCGCGGCATCGAGAAGGCCACCGAGGCCGTCTCCCAGGCGCTGCTCAAGTCCGCCAAGGAGATCGAGACCAAGGAGCAGATCGCTGCCACGGCCTCCATCTCGGCCGCCGACCCGCAGATCGGCGAGCTCATCGCCGAGGCGATGGACAAGGTCGGCAAGGAAGGCGTCATCACGGTCGAGGAGTCGCAGACCTTCGGGCTCGAGCTCGAGCTCACCGAGGGCATGCGCTTCGACAAGGGCTACATCTCGCCCTACTTCGTGACCGACGCCGAGCGTATGGAGGTCGAGCTCGAGGACCCGTACGTCCTGCTCGTCTCCTCCAAGATCTCGACCGTCAAGGACCTGCTCCCGCTGCTGGAGAAGGTCATGCAGTCGGGCAAGCCGCTGGCGATCATCGCCGAGGACGTCGAGGGCGAGGCCCTGGCCACCCTGGTCGTCAACAAGATCCGCGGCACCTTCAAGTCCGTCGCCGTCAAGGCCCCGGGCTTCGGTGACCGCCGCGAGGCGATGCTGGCCGACATGGCCATCCTGACCGGTGGCGAGGTCATCTCGGAGAAGGTCGGCCTCAAGCTCGACACCGCCGACCTGTCGCTGCTGGGCACCGCCCGCAAGGTCGTGGTGACCAAGGACGAGACCACCATCGTCGACGGCGCCGGTGACGCCGACCAGATCGCCGGCCGGGTCTCCCAGATCCGCGCCGAGATCGACCGCACCGACTCCGACTACGACCGCGAGAAGCTGCAGGAGCGGCTCGCGAAGCTGGCCGGTGGCGTCGCCGTCATCAAGGCGGGCGCGGCCACCGAGGTCGAGCTCAAGGAGCGCAAGCACCGCATCGAGGACGCCGTCCGCAACGCGAAGGCGGCCGTCGAGGAGGGCATCGTCGCCGGCGGCGGCGTCGCCCTGATCCAGGCCGGTGCCGGCCTGTTCGAGGGCCTCGGCCTGGACGGTGACGAGGCCACCGGCGCGAACATCGTCAAGGTCGCGCTGGAGGCTCCGCTCAAGCAGATCGCCATCAACGCCGGCCTCGAGGGTGGCGTCGTGGCGGAGAAGGTCCGCAACCTGCCGACCGGTGAGGGCCTCGACGCCGCCACCGGCGAGTACAAGGACCTGGTCAAGGCCGGGATCATCGACCCGGCCAAGGTGACCCGCTCGGCGCTGCAGAACGCAGCCTCGATCGCGGCGCTGTTCCTGACCACCGAGGCGGTCATCGCCGACAAGCCGGAGAAGGGCGGCGGCGCGCCCGCCGACCCGACCGGCGGCATGGGCGGCATGGACTTCTGATCCACGCCTGCTCACGCAGCAGCACCACCCGCGGGGGCGGTACCGGTTCGCCGGTGCCGCCCCCGCGGCGTCGGCGTCCCCGCCGGCCGGTGTGCTCCGCAGGCTCCCCGTCGTCAGGGTGAGCCCCGGGCGGGCACCGTCGTCGGGTGGGCTCCGTCGTCGGGTGGGCCCGTCGTCAGGTGGGCTCCGTCGTCAGGTGGGCCCGTCGTCAGGTGGGCCCGTCGTCAGGTGGGCACCGGGCGGGCTCCGTCGTCGGGCAGCACGGCCGGCGTCCGGGCAGCACGGCCGGCGTCCGGGCGGCACGGCCGGCGTCCGGGCGCTCAGCCCGGCGGCCCGGCGAGGGACCCGGCGGCCGCCTCCGCCCGGGTTCGCAGACCGGCCCGCAGCTCGGCGGGGCCCAGCACCTCCACATCCGGCAGCAGCGGCCACAGCACCGCGGCGGCGTGCCGCAGGTCCCCGAACACGGCCGTGACCTCGAGCAGCTCGCCGCGCCGGTGCTCGTCCCGCACGGTGATCGGCCGGAGCAGGTCACGACGCTGCGCGGCGAGGCGCAGGTGCACCTCGACGCCCGGGTGCCGGTCCTGGAAGTCGGCCCGGCGCCGCAGCCACAGCTCCTCCAGATCGACGCCGTCCGGCCGGTGCGCCGGGTCGGCCAGCGCCTCGGCCGCCTCGATCCGGGAGACCCGGTAGGTGCGGTCGGCGCCGTCGCGCAGCGCCAGCAGGTACCAGCGTCCGGACGCCTGGACGAGGCCGACCGGATCGACGACGCGTTCGGCCGCCTCCGCCGTGCCAGCCCCGCCCGGGTCGGCCGCGCGGTAGCGCATCCACAGCCGGGTCCCCCCGAAGACCGCCCGCTGGACGGCCGTCAGCGCCGGGAGCGGATCGGTCTCGGGCGGGTCGCGCAGCAGCCCGCCGTGGCGGACCAGCACCCGTCCGGCCGCGCCGGTCGCCTCGGCGCGTGCCGCCTCGGGCAGCGCCGCCACCAGTTTCCGGACTGCCGACGAGAACTCGCTCCCCAGGCCGAGCGCCCCGGAGGTGGCCGGCGATCCCGAGGTCAGCAGGGCCACCGCCTCGCCGGGCGTCAGGCCGGTCAGGTCGGTGGAGAAGCCGGGCAGCAGCGCGAAGCCACCGTGCCGTCCGCGCTCGGCGTAGACCGGGATCCCCGCCGCGGAGAGCGCCTCGACGTCGCGCAGGACGGTCCGCTCCGAGACCTCCAGCTCGGCCGCGAGCGCGGACGCGGTCGTGCGACCGCGGTGCCGCAGCAGCAGCACGAGCGAGAGCAGCCGGTCCGCGCGCACGGATCCGAGAATGCCAGCAATATCTGACAGAAGATGTCGTGATTCGGGTGCACGGTCGTCGTCATGACGAACCAGCCGACATCCGCCACCGCCCCCACCGCGCTCGCCGAGGACCCCCGGCCGCGCTACTTCCGCGCGCTGAGCTGGGTCTCCGGACTCGTGGCCGCGGTACCCGACGACCGCATGGCCGATCCGACGCCGTGCGACGGGTTCGACGTGCGCACGCTGCTCGCGCACCTGGTGACGACCGTGCGCCGGCCGGCCGCGGTGGCCGCCGGGACCGACCCGCTGGCGGCCCCGTTGGTCAGCGAGGACGTGCTGGACGCCCCGGCCCCGGCCTACGTCGCCGAGGCGGCGGCCCTGCGCGCGGCCTGGTCCGGCCCGGACGGTGACGCGTTGCTCGACCGGCTCGCCCGGCTGCCCTTCGGCGAGGTCCCCGGCCGGGTGGCGCTGACCGTCTACCTCAACGAGACCCTGGTGCACGGGTGGGACCTGGCCGTCGCGACCGGTCAGGACCCGGAGGCCGATCCCGATCTGGCGACGGCCGCGCTGGCGGCCGCGCAGGTCCACCTCCCGGCCGCCGTGCGCGGCGGGCCCGTCCCGTTCGCCGCGGTGGTCGAGCCGGCCCCCGACGCCGGTCCGACCGAGCGGCTGGCGAACTGGTCCGGCCACCGGCGCTGAGCGACCGTGTCCCGACGCGACCCCCTGGCGCGTCGGGACGTCCCGTGCCGCCGGCCGTCATGCGACCGGGGCGACCAGCCAGACGGCCAGGTAGACCAGTGCCGCGGCGCCGCCGGTGGCCAGGGTCAGCACCAGGACCAGGATCCGGAGCAGCGCGGGATCGACGCCGAGGTCCTCGGCCAGGCCGCCGCAGACGCCGCCGAGCATCCGGTCGGTGGCGCTGCGGCGCAGCCGGAACGCGGCGAGCCGGTCGCCGAGCGCCGGCCCGCCCGCGCGCGGCGGGACGGAGCCGGCACCGGATCCGGTGCCCGGACCGGCATGCGGGCCGGAGTACTGACCGGTGTGCGGGCCGGAGTGCGGGTCGGCGCCCGGGCCCGTGTGCGGGGCGGCAGCCGGGCCGGTGTGCGGGTCGGAGTACTGGCCGGAGTACTGGCCGGCGTGCTGACCGGCGTGCTGGTCCGTGGCAGTGGCCGTGGCCGACGCCATGGGCTGGTCCGCGGCCGGGCCGGCGCCGGTGTGCTGACCGGCAGCCGGAACGGCGTGCTGGTCCGTGGCAGTGGCCGTGGCCGATGCCGCCGGCTGGTCGGCGGCGGCCGGGGCGGCGTACCGGTCGGTGGCCGGGTCCTGCGCTGCCGGGTCCTGCGCTGCCGGGTCCTGCGCTGCGGAGTTCTGCGCTGTGCTGTCCATGCGTCCCACGGTGCCCGGCGCGCGCCGCCGCGGACTCCGGATCGCCCCGGAGACCGACCCCGGACCCGGGGCCTGCGGGATCAGGGACGCGGGTCCCGGCCCCCTCCGGGCTGCGGCGGCTCCGCGGCGCGGCGCGGCCGCGGCGCAGCGGTCCCCTCGCCGCCGCCCGGCTGCTCGTCCGGCGGGCCGGGGGACTCCCGGTCGCGCATCCGGATCATCCGGCCGAGGACGAGCGCGACCGCCAGGCCGACGAGCACCCACGCGGCGAGGCCGACGAGGACCCACATGGTCGTCGACACGCGTCCCTCCCCGGATCGAGCGGCACCGGAACCGCCAGTGTGCCCGTGAACACCTCGGCGCGCCGGGTTCGCGCCCCCATCGGGTGCCGGTGTGTCGGCCCTGCGGTCAGCTGGCGTCCGGGAGCGCCGGGCCCAGCAGGTCGTCGGCGTCGACGATCCGGTAGGCGTAGCCCTGCTCGGCCAGGAACCGCTGCCGGTGCGCCGCGTAGTCGGTGTCCACGGTGTCCCGGGAGACGACCGAGTAGAAGTGCGCCTGCCGTCCGTCACCCTTGGGCCGCAGCAGCCGCCCGAGCCGCTGCGCCTCCTCCTGCCGGGAGCCGAAGGTGCCGCTGACCTGCACCGCGACCGTCGCCTCGGGCAGGTCGATCGAGAAGTTCGCGACCTTGGAGACGACCAGCCGGTCGATCCGGCCGCTGCGGAACTCCTCGAACAGCCGCTCCCGCTCCCGGTTGCGGGTGGAGCCCTGCACGATCGGCGCGTCCAGCTTCTCGCCCAGCTCCTCCAGCTGTTCCAGGTAGGCGCCGATGACCAGGGTCGGCTCGCCGCGGTGCCGGTCCAGGATCGCCTGCACGACGTTGAGCTTGGTGCGTGCCGTCGACGCCGTCCGGTAGCGCTCCTCGGAGTCGGCGGTCGCGTAGGCCATCCGCTCGGCGTCGGTCAGCGTGACCCGCACCTCGACGCACTCGGCCGGGGCGATCCAGCCCTGCGCCTCGATGTCCCGCCACGGGGCGTCGTAGCGCTTCGGCCCGATCAGCGAGAACACGTCGCCCTCGCGGCCGTCCTCGCGGACCAGCGTCGCGGTGAGCCCGAGCCGGCGCCGGGACTGCAGGTCCGCCGTCATCCGGAACACCGGCGCGGGCAGCAGGTGGACCTCGTCGTAGACGACCAGGCCCCAGTCCCGCGAGTCGAACAGCTCCAGGTGCTTGTACTCGCCCTTGGTCCTGCGCGTGACGACCTGGTAGGTCGCGATCGTGACCGGGCGGATCTCCTTGCGCTCGCCGGAGTACTCGCCGATCTCGTCCTCGGTGAGCGAGGTCCGGGCGACCAGCTCGCGCTTCCACTGCCGCCCGGCGACGGTGTTGGTGACCAGGATCAGCGTGGTCGCCCCGGCCCGGGCCATCGCGGCCGCGCCGACCAGGGTCTTGCCCGCGCCGCAGGGCAGCACGACCACCCCGGAGCCGCCGTCCCAGAACCCGTCGACCGCCTGCTGCTGGTAGTCGCGCAGCGTCCAGTCGTCCTGCACCAGGTCGATCGGGTGCGCCTCGCCGTCGACGTAGCCGGCCAGGTCCTCGGCCGGCCAGCCGACCTTGAGCAGCGCCTGCTTGAGCCGGCCGCGCTCGGACGGATGGACCACCACCGTGTCGTCGTCGATCCGGGCGCCCAGCATCGGGCTGATCTTCTTCTGCCGGAGGATCTCCTCCAGCACCGCGCGGTCCAGCGCGGTCAGCACCAGGCCCTGGGTGGGGTGGTTGGACAGCTGCAGCCGCCCGTAACAGCCCATCGTGTCGACCACGTCGACCAGCAGCGGCTGCGGGACCGGATAACGGGCCCACCGGACGAGCGCGTCGACGACCTGCTCCGCGTCGTGACCGGCGGCACGCGCGTTCCACAGGGCGAGCGGTGTGACCCGGTAGGTGTGCACGTGCTCCGGGGCCCGCTCCAGTTCCGCGAACGGGGCGATCGCCGCGCGCGCCTCGGCCGAGTCCGGATGGTCGACCTCCAACAGAAGGGTCTTGTCGGATTGCACGATCAGTGGACCGTCGGTCACGGAACGGATCCCTTCGACGTCGGTAATCGGAGCAGTGCAAGACCGCCGGGCGACGAGCGGAGACGAACGGTCGGCGTGCGTCACGTCACGTGATCGGACGGTGAGGGCTGCTACGCCGCTCGGGACCACCCCGTCGTGGGGGCTAGACTCCTGAGCCGTCCGTCATGCACAGACGAGACCCTGCACGATCATATCCGCCCGGCTCCCCCGGAGCGCGGCAGCCGCCGCATCCGTGTCGGCGCGGGGAACGGTCGGGAGGGTTCGTCGTGACCCGAAAGGCGCACCGGACCCGCTGATGCTCCCCCTCCGCGACGCCACACGGCCGGCCCGGCCGCCCGCCGCCCGCCGGGACCACCCGGGAGCGCCCTTGCCCGTGCCCGGACCGGAGACCGACAGGGAGACCGCGCCGTGACCACCGTGACCAACACGGAACGCCCGACCACCCTCTCGGAACGACTCGACCCCCGGAACTGGAGCCTGGTCACCAAGCTGGTGGTCGTGGGCCTGGTCCCGACGGTGCTCGCGCTGAGCATCGGCGCGATCCGGGTCGTCGACCAGGCCAACGTGGCCGAGGAGCTCGGCCGCGGGAGCGGCCTGGTCCAGGTCCACCAGCAGATCGAGACGCTCACCGGGGCGCTGCAGGCGGAGCGCGACGTCGCCGCCACCTTCGTCGCCGGCAACCGGCTCGGGGACCGCGCGCAGGTCGACGGCGCGCAGGCCACGACCGACGAGGCACTGCGGAACACCACCGCACAGCTCGACGCCGCCGAGGAGCAGGAGCCGCAGCTGGCCGCCGCCCGCCGGCAGGCCGAGACGACGCTGGGCCAGCTCCCGGTGATCCGCTCGCAGGTCGCGGGCGGCCCGACCCCCGCGGCCGACGTGACCACCCGCTACACCTCGATCGTGCAGCGCACGCTCGCGCTGGACCGGGCGCTGGTCGGTCGCCTGCAGACCGCCGACACGGCCGGTCTGACCACCGCGATCGCCGCCGGCGCCACCGCCCGCGAGTCGCTCCAGCTGGAGCGCACCGTGGTGAACACCGCGCTCGCCGCCGGTCAGCTCGACGAGGCGTCCCGGGCCCGGATGAACACCGCGGAGGCCGCCTTCCGCACCGCGGCGGGCGACGTGCAGCTGGCGCTGACCCAGGACCAGGCGGGCGCGTTCGGCGACTTCGCCGCCGGCCCGGTCGACGCCGAGCGGACCGCCCTGCGCGACCAGGTGCTGGCCACCCCCGCGGGTGAGGCGCCGCAGGTCGACGCCGCCGTCTGGAACACCGCGGTGGACCGTTCGACGCAGGCGGTCGACGAGTCAACGCAGGCCGCGGAGCAGGCCTTCGTGGACCGGCGGACCGCCGCCGCGGAGCAGGCGGGCAACACCGCGGGCCTCAACTCCGTGCTGCTGATGCTGACCCTGCTGCTCACCGGCGGCATCATCCTGCTGCTCGGCAGGCAGATGGTCCGCTCGCTGCGGCTGCTGCGCAGCTCGGCGCTGGACGTCGCGGAGCGCAAGCTCCCCGCGGCGGTCGAGGGCATGCGCTCCGGCCAGGCACCGAACGCGCTGGTCGAGCCGGTGCCGCTGGACAGCCGGGACGAGATCGGCGAGGTCGCCAGGGCGTTCGACGCGGTGCACGGCCAGGCGATCCGCCTGGCGGCCGACCAGGTCGCACTGCAGCAGAACGTCAACAGCATGTTCGTCAACCTGTCCCGGCGTTCGCAGGCGCTGGTCGAGCGCCAGCTGCAGCTGATCGAGCAGCTGGAGAGCAACGAGCAGGACCCGGACCAGCTGTCCAACCTGTTCCAGCTCGACCACCTGGCGACCCGTATGCGGCGCAACAGCGAGAACCTGCTGGTCCTCGCCGGCACCGACCTCGCCAAGCGGAACGTGGCGCCGGTGCAGGTGGTGGACGTGCTGCGGGCCGCGGTGTCCGAGGTCGAGCAGTACCAGCGGGTCGTCGTGCAGACCCCGCCGAACGCCACGATCGCCGGCCGCGCCGCGAACGACCTCGTCCACCTGCTGGCCGAGCTGCTGGACAACGCGACGAACTTCTCGCCGCCGGACTCCCAGGTCATCATGAGCACCACCCGGACCGCGGACGAGTCGCTGCTGATCGAGATCTCCGATCGCGGTGTCGGCATGCTCGACGCCGAGCTGGCGGACGCGAACCAGCGACTCTCCGGCCCGGCCGAGGTCGACGTCTCGGCGTCCCGCCGGATGGGCCTGTTCGTGGTCGGCCGGCTGGCCGCCCGGCACCGGATCGGTGTCCGGCTGGCGTCGGCGGCGGTCGGCAGCGGTTCCGGCGGGCTGAACGCCTCGGTGACCGTCCCGGCGACCCTGGTGCCCTCGGCGCAGCTGCCCGAGCAGCGCCGCGACGGCGGACCGGCCGCGGCCCTGCCCGCGGCCCCCGCCCCGCAGGCCCCGCCGCCGCCGGCCCCGGAGCCGCCGGAGTCCCCGGCCCCCCGTCCGGCACCGGACGGCGGCGACCGCCGGGTCGCGATGAACGGTTCCGGTCGCGGCGGCTCGCTGCCGTCGATGGTCGCCGGGTCCGACGGCCCGCTGACCCCGACGTTCGAGGCGGGCAGCACCGCCACCGGCGGCGCCCGCAACGGCTCCGCGGCGGCGCTGCCGACCCGCAGGCCCGGCTCGTCGCTGCGCAAGAACGCCCCGGAGCCCACCGGCGATGCGGTGAACGGGACGGAGGCCGCGCCGAACGGGTTCGCCCCGGGCGGGCTGCAGGCCTTCGCGCCGTCCCCGGGAGCACCGGCGGGCGATGACCGCACCCCGGCCGACGTCTTCACCCCGGCCGGCGACCCGGTCGCCGGTGGCAGCGGTCCCGCGGGCACCCCGGGCGACGGGGCGCTCCCGCCGCAGGGCACCGGGCCGGACCTGCCCGGCGCCCCGGCCGGCGGCCGTGACGGCGCGGAGCCGGGCTCCGGCTACGACCACGGCACGGACCACGGCACGGACCTCGGCACGGACCCTGACACGGACCACAGCACGGCCGACGGGACCGACACCTCCGACGCGGCGGCCGACCTGGCCGACGGCGCCGGCGACCCCACCGACCCCACCGGCACCGCCGACATCTCCGACGACGCCGCGGCGGCCGAGCACACCGCGGCCGGCAACGCCGTCTCCGCCGGGGACACCGTCGGCGGCACCGACACGGCCGACCCGTTGGCCGACGGCGCCGACGCGGCAGTGGACGGGGCCGGCACCCGGAGCGGCGCCCAGAACGGCAGCAGCACCGACAGCAGCACCGCCACCGACGCCGCCGGGATCCCCACCACCGAGCGCGCCGGGAGCGTCGCCGCGGACGGCACCGGGACCGACCCGGCCGCTGCCGGGGACCGGACGCCCGCGGACCGGTCCGGGATGGGCCCCGCGGCCGCGCTCGGACTCGGCGGTGCCTTCGCGGCAGGTGCCGCGGCCGCCCGGCGCGGCGACCGCGACCTGGACGACACGGTCGTCATGGACGCCGCCACCGAGGACGGCCCGGCCCCCGCCGACGCCGACGCCGCGGCGGCCGGGACCGCTTCGACCGGGGCCGCGTCCACCGAGCCCGCGGACGCCGGGACCTCGAATGCCGGGACCTCGAATGCCGGGACCTCGGACGCCGGGACCTCCGGTGACGCCGACGCGGGCGCCGGGGAGTCCCCGGCCGGCACCGCCGAGATCGCCGGGTTCACCGAGGGCACCGGGACCGCCGCACCGGCCGGCTCCGGCAGCACGGACACCACCGACGCCGGCCCGGACGGCGGCGCCACCGGCCCGGCGACCGACGACGAGCGGACCGGTGACCGGACCGGCGACGCGCCCGGTTCGGACGGGTCCACCGGGTCCGCCCCGGCCGCGCCCGCACCGGGCCCGGCGACCGACACCCGGTCGTTCCCCGCGGTCCGGCCCTCCGGCCGGGAGCCGATGGGCGGCCCGCCCGGGACCCGGCCGAACGGCAACCGTCCCGGCCCGTCGCCGCGTCCGGTGATGCCGGGCGGCCCCGGACCGGGCCTGCCCGTCCGCCGGCCCTCGCCGGGCCCCGGCCGGGGCGGCCCGGTGCCGCACCCGGACGGCGCGCCCACCCGCGGCCCGAACGGCGCACCGCTGCCCAAGCGGCCGGTCACCGCACGCGGTCCGGCCGAGGGCAGGCCCCCGGCCGGGCGGCCGGGACCGAACCAGGACGAGCTGTTCGCGCCGAAGGTGCCGGTCGAGGGTGACCGCGGCCAGCTGCGCCGTCCGGGGGCCCTGGAGGCGGCCCGGTCGCAGCAGAACGGCTTCGACATGAGCCAGACGACGCCGATCTTCGACGACATCGCCTCGGCCTGGTTCCGGTCCAACCGCTCGGTGCCGGTCCGCTGGCAGGACGGCTCGCCCGCCCAGGCCGACGGTCCCGCGGCACAGCCCGAGGCGCCGTCCGGACGGACCGGTGCGGCGGGCTTCTCCTCCCCGGCCGACGACGCCTGGCGGCAGGCCCGCGAGGTCGCCGGTGAGGAGCCCGGGACCGACGAACCGGACGAGACCACCTCGGCCGGACTGCCCAAGCGGCGACCGCGGGCGCGGTTGCTCCCCGGCAGTGCGGCAGGATCCACCGTGCTCAGCCCCGCTCCGGCAGGCGAGTCGCGGAACGCGGAGAGCGTGCGCGGCCGGCTGGCGAGCTACCAGCAGGGCGTGCGCCAGGGCCGGGAGAGCGCGTCCGGCAGGCAGTACGCCTCGCGCACCACGACCGACGGCACCCCCGAGCCGTCCGGTGACCGAACGAACCAGTCCGACCCTGAGGAGAACCAGTGAGGGCACCGCAGGCACAGCCCAGCCAGAGCCGTTTCGGCTGGCTGGTCACCAACTTCGCAGAGCGTGTCCCCGGCGTCGCGCACGCGATCGTGGTGTCGGCCGACGGGCTGCTGCTGACCGCGTCGGACCGGCTCCCGCGGGACCGGGCCGACCAGCTCGCGGCGGTCGCGTCCGGCCTGATCAGCCTGACCCAGGGCGCGGCCCGCTGCTTCGACGCGGGTGGTGTGGTGCAGACCGTGGTCGAGATGGACCGCGGGATCGTGCTGCTGATGTCCATCAGCGACGGTTCCTGCCTGGCCGTGCTGGCCTCGCCGAGCTGCGACATCGGCCTGGTCGGCTACGAGATGACGCTGCTGGTCGACCGGGTCGGCCAGCTCCTCACGCCGGAGCTCCGCGCGGAGCTGCAGGGCTCGTTCGGTCCCTGAGCAGACGTCATGACCCCCATCGCAGCAGGATCGGCCAGGGTAGGTGAGATCCGATGACACAGGACCCGGGCGGGCAGGGCCCCGAGCCCACGTTCGCCGACGTCATGAACGGGTTCAGCCTGGACTCCAGGCGCAAGCCCAGAAAACGGCGATGGGGCTGGGGCCGGGCCGGGGACGACGTACCGGAGGAGAGCCCCCGGCAGGCGCCGCCGCCGTCGCCCGCCGAGATGACCGGACCGATCAGCGGGTCGGCCGCCTACGGGCTGCCGCCCACCCCCGGTGAGCGGGACGCGATCCGCGGCGACCAGCCCTCCCCGTACCCGGGTCCGGCGGCCGCGCCGCCACCGCCCGCTCCCGGTGGGGCCTCGTTCGTGCGGCCCTACGCGTGGACCAGGGGACGCACGAAGTCGGGCTACGAGCTGGCCGTCGAGACCCTCGTCTCGGTCAGCAGCCGGGCCCGCAACCAGCTGGAACGGCTGCCGATGGAGCACCGCACCGTCGCCGACCTGCTGGCCGAGCAGACCCGCTCGGTCGCCGAGGTCGCGGCGCTGCTCTCGCTCCCCCTGGGCGTTGCCCGGGTACTGCTCGGGGACATGGCCTCGAGCGGCACGGTGACCGTTCACCAGACCGCGAGCACCCCCGGCGACGTGCCGGACCTCGCGCTGATGGAAAGGGTGTTGAGTGGACTCCGTCGGCTCTAGGCCACAGCCGCCACAGCCGCCCAGGCCCGTCGCGCGTACCGCGACGATGTCGGCCAAGATCGTCGTCGCCGGTGGGTTCGGCGTCGGCAAGACCACCTTCGTCGGGTCGGTCTCGGAGATCATGCCGCTGACCACCGAGGCGGTGATGACCGAGGCGAGCTCGTCGCACGACGACCTCTCGGCCACCCCCAACAAACGTTCGACGACGGTCGCGATGGACTTCGGCCGCGTCTCGCTGGACTCCGACCTGGTGCTGTACCTGTTCGGCACGCCCGGCCAGCAGCGCTTCTGGTTCATGTGGGACGACCTGGTCCGCGGCGCGATCGGCGCCGTGGTGCTGGTCGACACCCGCCGGCTGGCCGACTCGTTCGCCGCGATCGACTTCTTCGAGGACCGCAACCTGCCGTACGTGATCGGGGTGAACGTCTTCGACGGCCACCTGCAGCACGAGCTGGAGGACGTCCGCGAGGCGATGTCGATCGACCCGTCCGTCCCGATGGTGGTGTGCGACGCCCGGCACCGGCAGTCGACGAAGGAGACGCTGATCGCGCTGGTTCAGCACGCCATGCACCAGCGGATGGCGGCCGGCGCCCGCTAGCGCTCGACCGGCGCGATCGACGTGATCCGGTGCAGCTGGATCCGGCGCAGCTCACCGTCGAGCGCGTCCCGGCCCTCCACGACGCCCCCGCCGACCGAGGTGGGGGCCAGTACCCGGTCGCCCGCGACGCCGTGGCTGTCGACGAACCCGATCCAGACGGTCCGGCCCTCGCGCACCGCGGCCTGCAACGAGGCGAGGTTGCCGGTGGACCCGGTGGCCTCGCGGCGGCCGGCGACGCTGTCCCGCACCCCGGCGAGCGCGTCCCCCGCGCGCAGCCGCTCGACCAGCTCGTCGGTCCGGTCGACGGGGCCGTCCGCCCCGGCCGCTCCGGCCCGCGGGCCGGCCCCGCGCCGCCGCGACTCCGCCCGCCTGCCCCGGGCGGCCAGGTCGAGCACCGCGCCGCCGGCGTCTTCGGCGGCCGGGCTGAACCCGGCGGCCCGCAGCCCGTCCAGCACCTCGGCCAGCGGCAGCGAGCTCACCAGCACGGTCGGCGCGATCCGGCGCAGGCCCAGCTCCGCGGTGCCCTCCTTGGCGAGCACCTCGGAGAGCAGCACCTCGTCGTCGGAGCGCAGGAAGCAGGCGACGGCGGCGCCGCGCAGCCTGCCGTGCCGCCGGGCGACGTCGTCGACCAGGTAGGTGAGGGTCTGCGGGACCGGTGTCCGGGAGCGCTGGGCGAGGAGGTCCTTGACGTCCTCGGCGGTGCGGCCGGTGTCCAGCGCGCGGCGCAGGCTCCGCTCGGTGAACCGGTAGACGGTGGCCCCGCCCGCCGACTCGACCTCGGCGATCATCGCCAGCTCGTGCGCCAGGTCGGCGGACAGCCGGCCGGGTGCGACGGCGGTCAGGTCGGCCTGCAGCAGGATCTCCTCGACCGGTGCGGGCAGCGCCGCGTGCAGTGCGGCCGCCACCGCGGTCGGGTTGCGCGCCTCGCGGGTCGCCGGATCGAGCAGCACCCGCCCGGCGGTGGTCAGCGCGTCGAGCGCCACGACGCCGATGCCGGTCGCCTCGGCGACCGTCCAGCTCACCAGCTCGTCGCGCAGCCGGCCGCCGCGCCGCGGCGCCGCCCAGGCCAGGATCCGGGCCAGGTCGGCGGCCGAGCCGACCGAGGTGCCCGGCGGCAGATCGGCGAGCGACTGCAGGATCCGCCGCCGGTCCCGCGCCGCGGGCGGCCTGCGCGGCCCGTCGGAGAGCGCGGTGACCGGCTTGTCGGCCTCGTCCCGGCGGCCGACCAGTCCGGGCAGCCGGGGCAGCTCCAGCCAGGTCCGGGCCAGCACCGCCCAGCGCGACTCCTCCGGCGCGCTCCCCCAGATGTCCGACGACGGCGTGGGCAGCCACTCCGGCGTGGTCGAGTCGCTGTCGCCGATCAGGTCGGCGCCGTGCAGGACCTCCAGGATCAGCGCGGCCGTCGCCTCGTCGGTGTCCGCCGCCTTGGCGGCCCGGCGCAGGTCGCGCACACCGAACCCGCCGGAGCGGAGCACCCCCGGCCCGTCGGTCGCCAGGAACTCCAGCACGAGATCGACCCGGCGCAGGAACTCCAGCGCCGCACCGGCACCGGTGCCGTCCACGACGGACGGATCCCGCTCGCGCAGCGGCACGTCCGGCCGGGACAGGTCGAGCGGGCCCATCGGGCGGTCGCCGCGCAGCGCGAGCGCCACCTGCCGGGGCAGCTCGACGGTGTCCGGGTCCCGGCGCAGCAGCAGCCCGCGCGAGACCAGCGCGCCGACCGCGCCGGACCCGTCGCCCGCGCCGCGCGAGCGCCCGATCGGCGGGCCGGCGGCGAGCACCTCGAGCACCTTGCGCTCCTCGGCCGTGACCTCGGCCAGCAGCGCGTCCAGTTCGGAGCCGGCCGGCCCGGCCACCTCCCGGCCGAGCCCGGCCGGGAACGGCCCGACCACCTCGGCGGCCGCCGGGACCGTGGCGAGCGCGTCGTCCGGGCCCCACACCAGCGCCCTGGCGCGCAGCGGGACCAGCCCGTCGGCGAAGGTGCGCCGGTCGACGTCCGGGCCGAGCCAGCCGCGCGGCCCGCCGGTGGCCCGGGTGCCGTCCACCGGGGCGCGGGTCGCACCGGCCAGCACGAGCGCCTCCAGCACGGTCAGCGCGACCGTGCCGAGGTCCTCGCAGGCGCGTTGCACCGACGCCCGGATGGAGGCCCGGGTCGCCAGCACCGTGAGATCGGCGGGCGGGGGGACGGCGAGGTCAGGGCGCGCGCGGAGCAGCGCGGCGAGGAACCCGTCGTCCTGCCCGCGCAGCCACTCGACCAGGGACGTCTGCACCACCGCCAGGGTAGTCGGGTGGTGTGGGCCGCACCGGGGCGGACGGGGACGGCGGACGTCGGCGATACTGGGTGCCGACACTGGACGGCGACACCGCCCGATGCTGGAGGAACCGATGGCGTCCAAGCCCGCCGACACCAACCGGATCGACCCGAACTGGCCGCACCTGCCGGACGGCGGGCACGCGGTCACCGAGCTCATGGGCACCGTGCAGGGCAACATGTCGCCGTTCGGCGACGTCGAGTTCCCTGTGGACAGCGTGCCGTACGAGCACCCGGTCACCGAGATCAACCGCTGACCGTGGTCGCCGGACTGCTCCTCGCCGGTGGCGCCGGGCGTCGCATGGGCACCCCGAAGGCGCTGGTCCGGCTGCACGGCGAGCCGCTCGCGGTCCGCGCGGTCAAGGCGCTGCAGGCCGGCGGCTGCGGCCCGGTGACGGTGGTGCTGGGCGCCCGCGCCGACGACGTCACCGACGTGCTGCGGGCCGCCGGCCTCGGCACCGCGGGCAGCGACGTCGGCGTGGTCGTCGCCGAGGACTGGGACGAGGGCATGGGCGCCTCGCTGCGGCGCGGGCTGGGTTCGCTGACCCACCTGCCCGGCACCGGGGCCGCGCTGGTGCACCTGGTGGACCTGCCCGGGGTGGGCCCGGAGGCGATCCGCCGGGTCGCCGAGGGCGCCGGCCACGCCTCGCTGCGCCGGGCCGCCTACGACGGCGTCCCCGGCCATCCGGTACTGCTCGGCCGGGACCACTGGTCGGGCGTGGTGGGCAGCTCCGCGGGCGACGCGGGCGCCCGCGGCTACCTGGCCGGGCACCCGGCGCTGGAGCTGGTCGAGTGCGCCGACATCGCCGTCCCCGACGACGTCGACACCCCGGCCCAGCTGCGTCGGCTGGCCGGGGTGTCACCCGCGACCGGGGTCAGACGTTGACGACCTGACCCGGGTGGATCAGCTGGCCGGCACCCAGGTGCGGGTTCTTGGCCAGCAGGTTCTTCCAGTGCCCGACGCCGTGTGCGGCGGCGATCTTCCCGAGGGTGTCGCCGGCCTGCACGGTGTAGGTCCCGCCCGAGGAGGCCGGGGCGCTGAGCTTCACCCGCTCCGGGGCCTGGCTGCCGGCGTCGCGCTCGACGGTGCGCGGGGTGGCGGACCCGGAGGCACCGGTCTTCTTCGAGCACGACGGCCAGGCGTTCCAGCCCTGCCCGGCCAGCACCTTCTCGGCGACGGCGATCTGCTCGGCGCGGGTGGCCTGGTGCGCGGACGCGGCGTACTCGGTCCCGCCGAACGCCTTCCAGGTGCTCGGGCTGAACTGCAGCCCGCCGTAGTAGCCGTTGCCGGTGTTGATGGACCAGTTGCCGCCGCTCTCGCACTGCGCGAGCCGGTCCCAGGTGGCGTCGCTGGCCGCGTTCGCGGCCGGGACGATCGCCAGCATGGGGGCGCCGAGCACGGCGCCCGCGACGGCCGTCCGGGCGATCGTCCGCCCGGTCGTGCTGGGTTTGCGGTGCTTGCCGCGGTATCGAGCCATGGCACGGATCTCCCCCGTGGCGCCGTCCGACCTGCGCCCGGGGAGGTGGGCGCCGGATCCGTGGCCGGGGAGTGGCCGCCGGATCCGCCTGGCTGTCGGCCCTGTCCCACGTAGAACCTCGGGGACCGGTGGCCGCCGGACAGGGAGCACTGCGGCACCGGGGCCCGTCCGCGATCGGGGAGTCGGTCGGGCCGGGCTCGAAGGTAGGTGACGTCAGGTCGACGCGAAAGCCGACGGCCACCCGGCGTGTCTTCGGACGTTCCGGACAGATCAAGATCGAATAAATGGTTTCCGCAGGTGGCAATGCCCGATCACGAACGCGAAACGCGCATCGGAACAGAGTGTTGTAAAGAACAAACGTGATGCACATCACACTTTATCGTGTGGCCGGGGTGCCGGGCCGACCACCCCGCGTGTGCGGCGCCGCCGTAGGGTCGGCGGGGTGAGTACCGAGCTCAGCCACGTCGACGAGGCCGGGGCGGCCCGCATGGTGGACGTCTCGGAGAAGCAGCCCGGGCGCCGCGCCGCGGTCGCCACCGGCGTCCTGCGGACCACCGCCGAGGTCGTCCGGCTGCTGGAGTCCGACGGCCTCCCCAAGGGCGACGCACTGGCCACCGCCCGGATCGCCGGGATCATGGGCGCCAAGCGCACCCCGGACCTGGTCCCGCTCTGCCATCCGATCGCGATCAGCGGGGTCACCCTGGACCTGGTCCCCGGCACCGAGGGCGCCCACGGCCGGATCGAGATCCGCGCCGAGGTGCGGACCACCGACCGCACGGGCGTCGAGATGGAGGCCCTCACCGCGGTCACCGTGGCCGGCCTCACCCTGCACGACATGATCAAGGCGGTGGACCCGGCGGCTGTGCTGGACGCGGTCCGGGTCGAGCGCAAGGACGGCGGCAAGACCGGGCACTGGACCCGGCCGGCGGACCGCTCGTGAGCGGCCGCAGCGCGCGGGTGGTCACCGCGTCGAACCGGGCCGCCGCGGGCGTCTACGCCGACCGGGCCGGGCCGGTGATCACCGAGTGGCTGCGTGCGCGCGGCTACGAGACCCCCGATCCCGCGGTCGTCCCCGACGGCGAGCCGGTCGGCGGCGCGCTGCGCGCCGCGGTCGACGAGGGCGTCGACGTCGTGATCACCACCGGCGGCACCGGCATCTCGCCCACCGACGCCACCCCGGAGGCCACCCGGGCGGTCCTCGACCACGAGATCCCCGGGCTGGCCGACGCGATCCGGCGGGCCGGCGAGTCCGCCGTCCCCACCGCGGTGCTGTCCCGGGGCGTCGCCGGGGTGGCCCGCCGGACCCTGGTCGTGAACCTGCCCGGCTCCCCGGGCGGGGTGAAGGACGGTCTCGGGGTGCTCGAGCACGTGCTCGACCACGCCGTGGACCAGTTGCGCGGAGGAGACCACTGATGGCAGCAGAGGTGCTGCGGGCCGCCGTCGGCGAGCAGCCGCTGGACGTCGACGAGCACGCCCGGCTGGTCGAGCACGCGGCGGCCGGCGCGGTCGTCACGTTCGCCGGGGTGGTCCGCGACCACGACGGCGGGAAGTCGGTGCACGGGCTGGAGTACAGCGCGCACCCCACCGCGGCCCGGATCGTCGCCGAGGTGGCCGAGCAGGTCGCCGCCGGCAGCCCCGGCGTGCGCGCACTCGCGGTGAGCCACCGGATCGGCCCGCTGGCGATCGGCGAGGTCGCGCTGGCCTGCGCGGTCGCGGCCGAGCACCGCGGCCAGGCGTTCACCGCCTGCGCCGAGCTGGTCGACGAGGTGAAGCGGCTGCTGCCGGTGTGGAAGCACCAGCGGTTCGCCGACGGCACCGACGAGTGGGTCAACTCGACCTGAACGACGCAGCGGCCCGGGTCCGCTCCGCGCAGGGAGCGGACCCGGGCCGTCGTCCGCCGGGGCGGGTGCTGGGGACACCGCGCCCCGCGCCGCGGCCCCGGATGGCGGTCCGGGGCGGCGGGAGCTCCTGCTCAGCCCAGCTTGAGGGTCTGCCCCACGCTGATCAGGTTCACGTTCGAGATGCCGTTCAGCGAGGCGAGCCGCGCGACCGAGGTGCCGTTCGCGGCGGCGATGCGGCCCAGCGTGTCACCGGCCTTGACGGTGTAGCTGCCGCCGCCGGACGACGCCGCCGGGGCGGCGGGCGCGGCCGGGGCCGAGGCGTTCACGCGCTTGCCGGGCTCGGCCGCGTGACCGCGGATGCCCAGCTTCGACGAGCAGGCGGGCCAGGCGCCCCAGCCCTGCGCCGCGAGCACCCGCTCGGCGACCGCGATCTGCTCTGCCCGGCTGGCGTTGTGCGCCGACCCGGTGCCCCCGAAGGCGCGCCAGGTGCTCGGCGCGAACTGCAGCCCGCCGGAGTACCCGTTACCCGTGTTGATCGACCAGTTGCCACCGCTCTCGCACTGCGCGAGCTGGTCCCAGACGCTGTCCGGGGCGGCGTTGGCGGTACCGGCGATCGCAGCCGTGGCGCCGACCGTGACGAGGCCCGCCACGGCCACGCGCAGGAGACTTCGGCCCTTGGGTCCCTGAGACATTGCTGTGCTCCCACCGCGCCGGCCCGGTCAGGTCACACCGCCGCGCAGTGGTCCCCGGGCACAGGTGTGCCCACCGTTCGTCGCCGGGGAGCGTCGATCGGGACCGGGGAGCGACGTCGACGACGCCCGCGGAAGTGTTCGCTACCGTCCCCGTCCCGTTCCTGGTCCTCGACGGACCGGGCTGCCGCAGGACGGGGGTGGTTCGGCGCGGCGGGCCCGGATGTTGGCTCGTTCAACTGGCCGCTCCGGTCGGACCGGCCGCCGAGAAAGGTGAATGCAGGAAAAGAATTCGTCAAACAGCGAGAGGGTGAGCGAAATCATGGTTGCAGGCTTGTAATTATCAGATCGACCCTAAAGCCGCTGGTCAACGACGTCACATCACGTACGTATCACGCGGGTATGAACTGTTCCTGATCGGAAGCATCTCGAACCTTCCGGGCCTCCCGCTCGTCGGTACGGGGATGGGCGCGTGCCGCCTGCCCCACCCCCGGCGGGGGTCCGGGACCTCCTGCTGTGGCCCTCCGCAGCACCCGTCCGGCATGCTGGTTCGGTGAACGACTCCGCACCCGCCGGCCCGACCGGCCCGGCCGAGCTCGCCGCCGCTCTGCGCGCGACCGGCTACCTGGCCGACGACGGGCTCGCGACGGCGACCTACCTGGCGATGCAGATGAACCGCCCGCTGTTCTGCGAGGGCGAGCCGGGCACCGGCAAGACCGCACTCGCACAGGCACTCGCCCAGGTACTCGGCGCCCCGCTGATCCGGCTGCAGTGCCACGACGGCATCGACGCCGGCCAGGCCCTCTACGACTGGGACTTCCCCCGCCAGCTGCTGCACCTGCGCACCCTCGAGGCCACCACCGGCACCGAGGGCACCCTCGATCCCGACACCGTCGAACACAGCCTCTACGACGAGCGGTTCCTGCTCGCCCGCCCCATCCTGCGCGCCCTGCGCACCAGCCCCTCGGTACTGCTCATCGACGAGATCGACCGCGCCGACGACGAGTTCGAGGCCTTCCTGCTCGAGGTCCTCACCGAGCACGCCGTCACCATCCCCGAGCTCGGCGAGATCCGCGCCGACACCCCACCGGTCGTCGTCCTCACCTCGAACCGCACCCGCGAGGTGCACGACGCGCTCAAACGCCGCTGCCTCTACCTGTGGCTGGAGCACCCGACGATCGAGCGGGAGATCGAGATCCTGCACAGCAGGCTGCCCGAGGTGCCCGAGCGGCTCGCCGCCGCCGTCGCGCGCGCGGTGCAGAAGCTGCGGCACAGCGACCTGATCAAGCCGCCGGGCGTCGCCGAGACCCTCGACTGGGCACGCGCGCTGCAGCTGATCGGGGCCCGGCACCTCGATCCGGAGTCCGCCGCACGCACCCTCGGCGCCGTGCTCAAGTACCGGGAGGACGCCGACCGCGTGCACAAGCAGCTCGACGCGCTGCTGGCGTCCTGACCGTGCCGCCGGCCGAACAGCTGCACGCCGACACCCTGCTCACCGGGCTGGTCGGCTTCACCGAGGTGCTGCGCACCGCGGGGGTGCCGGTGACCGGGGACCGGGTCGCGGCGTTCGTGGAGGCCCTCGACACGCTCGACGTCACCGACCGGGACCAGGCGTACTGGGCCGGGCGGCTGACCCTGTGCGGGGACCCGGACGACGTCCTGCGCTACGACCTGGCGTTCCCGGCCTGGTTCGAGCCGTCCCAGGGGCGCCGGGCGTCCAACCGCGACGAGCGGCCCCCGGCCCCGCCGAAGCTGGCCGCGCTCGTCCCCGGGCGGGAGGGCTCCGGCGACGACGACACCGAGGACGGCCCGCAGATCAAGGCCGCGGCCACCGGCACCGAGGTGCTGCGCAGCCGCGACCTGGCCGAGCTCTCCCCGGCCGAGCGCGAGCACCTGCGCCGGCTGATGGCACTGCTCCGGCCGGAGCCACCGACCCGCCCGTCCCGCCGCAAGCGCCGCGCCCCGCGCGGCGTGCCGGACCCGCAGCGCACCCTGCGCACCGCGCTGCGCAACCAGGGCGAGCTGTCCGCGATCCGCCGCCGGAGCTCCTCGCGGCGGCCGCGCAAGGTGGTGCTGCTGATCGACGTGTCGGGCTCGATGGAGCCCTACGCGGACGCGCTGATGCGGTTCGCGCACGCGTTCGTGCGCCGGGCACCGCGCTCGGTGGAGGCGTTCACCCTCGGCACCCGGCTGACCCGGATCACCCGCGAGCTGCGCCAGCGCGACGCCGAGCGCGCGCTCGGCGCGGCCGGGAAGGCGATCCCCGACTGGTCGGGCGGGACCCGGCTGGGTGAGGTGCTCAAGGCGTTCGTGGACCGCTGGGGGCGCCGCGGGGCGGCCCGGCGCGCGGTCGTCGTGGTCTTCTCCGACGGCTGGGAGCGGGGCGGGACCGAGCTGCTCGGCGAGCAGATCGAGCAGCTCTCCCGGCTCGCCCACCGGCTGGTCTGGGTGAACCCGCACGCGGGCAAGGACGGCTACGCGCCGGTCCAGGGCGGAATAGTCGCGGCCCTCCCGCACTTGGACGATCTGCTGGCCGGGCACAGCCTGGACACGCTCGAGAAACTTCTGAAGGTGGTCAGAGATGCGTGACGTCATCGACCAGCTGGAAGGCTGGTGGCGCAAGGGCGAGCCGGCCGCGCTGGCGACGGTGGTCGGGACCTTCCGCTCCGCGCCGCGCCAGCCGGGCGCGTCGATGCTCGTCGGACCCGGCGGCGAAGCGGTCGGATCGGTGTCCGGCGGCTGCGTCGAGGGCGCGGTCTACGAGCTCGGCCAGCAGGTGCTGGCCGAGGACCGGCCGGTGCTGCAACGCTACGGAGTCTCCGACGACGACGCGTTCGCGGTCGGCCTGACCTGCGGCGGGATCCTGGACATCTTCGTGGAGAAGGTGACCCCGGAGACCTACGAGCAGCTCGGCCGGATCAGCGAGGCGATCCGGTCCGAGGAGCCGGTCGCGGTCGCGACCGTCGTCGCGGGACCGGTCGAGCGGCTCGGGAAGCGGCTGATCGTGTGGCCGGACCGGGTCGAGGGCGGGACCGGTTCGGACCGGATCGACGACGCCGTGCGCGACGACGTGCGCGGGCTGCTCGACTCCGGCCGCAACGCCACCCTCACCTACGGCGTCAACGGCGAGCGCCGCGGCGAGGGCCTGCAGGTCTTCGTCGAGTCGTTCGCGCCACCGCCGCGGATGATCGTGTTCGGCGCGATCGACTTCGCGGCGGCGGTGGCCAGGATGGGCTCGTTCCTCGGGTTCCGGGTGACGGTGTGCGACGCCCGCCCGGTGTTCGCGACGGCCAGCCGGTTCCCCGGCGCGAACGAGGTCGTCGTCGAGTGGCCGCACCGCTACCTGCAGGCCGAGGCCGACGCGGGCCGGATCGACCAGCGCACCGCGCTGTGCGTGCTCACCCACGATCCGAAGTTCGACGTGCCGCTGCTGGAGGTCGCGCTGCGGCTGCCCGCGGTCGGCTACATCGGGGCGATGGGCTCGCGGCGCACCCACGACGACCGGATCGAGCGGCTGCGGGAGAAGGGCGTCACCGACGCCGAGATCGCCCGGATGTCGTCGCCGATCGGGCTCGACCTGGGTGCCCGGACACCCGAGGAGACGGCCGTGTCGATCGCCGCCGAGATGATCGCCCAGCACTGGGGCGGAGCCGGGATCCCGCTGGCCGAACGGGAGGGACCGATCCACGCCTCCTGAGGATCCCCCGCTTTCGGAGAGGGCGGCGCACTCCCCCGACCTGCGGATCTCCCTGTACCGTGGGCTGCACGCTCGACAGCGGGAGGGGGGCAGCGTGGTCCTCACCGGTCCATCCGGCAGCGCCGCGCGGGACACCGTGCTGGTACTCGACGGCGGTCCGGCGCATCCCGGCTCCGACGGCGGGTACACGGTCCGCTCGCCGGCCTGCCCGCCCGAGGCGCGCCCCCGGTTGTCGAAGTTCCACGCCCCCGAGATCGTCTTCGGGCCGGACTCGCTGCCCGAGTCGGCACACGCGGCCGTCCGCCTGGGTGCCCGGCGGCCGTTCGTCGTCACCGACCCGGGCGTGACCGAGGCGGGCTGGCCGGCCGAGCTGCTGCGCCACCTGCGCTCCGCGGGCCTGCGCCCGCAGCTGTGGAACGAGATCACCCCGAACCCCAAGGACCACGAGATCCAGGCCGGGTTCGAGCGCTACCAGAGCTCCGGCTGCGACGTCGTGGTCGGCATCGGCGGCGGCTCGGTGATCGACGCCGCGAAGGGCATCGCGCTGCTCGCCGCGAACGGCGGCGCGATCGGCGACTACGAGGGCATCGACCGGATCTCCAACCCGATCCCGCCGCTGGTGATGGTGCCCTCGACCTCGGGCACCGGCGCGGACGTCTCGCAGTTCTGCATCATCACCGACACCGCCCGGCTCACCAAGATCACCATCATGGGCCGGGCACTGGTGCCGGACGTCTCGGTGATCGACCCGCGACTGCTGGTCACCATGCCGGACTGGCTGAACGCCGCCACCGGGCTGGACGCGCTGACCCACGGCATCGAGGCGTTCGTCTCGCTGGCACACGGCCCGCTGACCGACACGCACGCGCTGCACGCCGTCGCACTCGTGCACGCCAACCTGCCGACCACCATGATCCGCCGGCAGGACGACGGCCCGCGCACCGCGATGGCCCAGGCCGCACTGGAGGCCGGTCTCGCCTTCACCAACGCGATCCTCGGTGCGACGCACGCGATGAGCCACCAGGTCGGCGGCATGCTGGACCTGCCGCACGGGCTGATCAACGGCGTGCTGCTGCCGCACGTCATCCGGTTCAACGGCGCCCAGGAGCCGGCCCGGTTCGTCCCGATCGCGCAGGCGATGGGCCTGCCGGCGCGGCCCGGGATGCCGGGCGACGAGGCCGTCGACATGGTCGCCACCGAGGTCCGCAAGCTCGCCGACGAGGTGGGCGTCCCGACCGGGCTGGCCGCGATCGGGGTCCGCGAGGCGGACGTGCCGCGACTGGCCCGGCTCACCCTGGGCGACGCCTGCCTGACCACCAACCCGCGCACGGCGAGCGTCGCCCAGATCGAGGACCTGTTCCGGGAGGCCCTCTAGTGCCGCCCGCAGCGTCCCCCGTCCGATGACCGCCGCGGCACGTTTCCCGAGCCGCCGGACGCCCGCGCCGGCCGCCGAGCGGGCGCCAGGGCCCCGGCCGCGGCCCGATCTCGACGCGCTCACCGGCCTGCGTTCGGGCAAGCCGTCGTTCTACCCGGAGTACCGGGTCAACGCCGAGCGGCTGCGCCGGGTCATCGGCTCGCTGGACCGGATCTCGGCCGCGCTGGTGCGCACGATGGAGGGTTCGGAGGCGCTGGTCCGCGCGGTCGCCGACGCCGCCGCCGATCACCTGTCCGCGGACTGGGTGGTACTGGCACTGGTCGACGGGGAACTGACCGACGCCGAGCCCCGGCACGTGGTGATCGGGCCGGACGGCGTCGAGTGGTCCGAGCTGCGGCTGGTCCCGGACCGGGTGCGCAGGCACATCACCCTGCTGCAGGGCGGCACCGGCACCGAGGACGACGACGACTCCGACCGGCGGCACCTGCACGTCCCGATCCGGTTGAACGGCCGCACCGTCGGCGGCTTCGTCGCCTGGACCCCGCCGGACCGGGAGATCGACGACACCGACCACTCGGTGCTGCGCATCCTGGCCGGCCAGACCGCGTCGGCGTTGCAGAACTGCGCCCTGCTGGACCGGGCGGAGCGGCTGCACGCCCGCACCGCGGCGCAGGCCGAGGACCTGCGCACCCGCAACGACGAGCTGATGCGCACCCAGCAGGCGCTCGGCGCGGCCCGCCAGCGCGAGGTGCTGGACAACGAGCGGCACCGGATCGCCCGCGAGCTGCACGACAGCGTCACCCAGTACGCGCTCTCCGCGGGCATGCACATCGAGCTGTGCCGCAGCGAGATCGACGACCCCCGGCTGCTGGAGCACCTGGACACCGCGAAGGACCTCACCCGGCGCGCGGTGGAGCAGCTCCGCTCGGCGATCTACGCCCTGAACGACGACGACCACGCCGACAAGGACCTGCCCTCGATGCTGCGGCAGCTGTCCACCGTGCACATGCCCGACGAGCTGCGGGTCGAGGTCACGATCGGTGGCACCCCGGTGGCGCTGCCGCACGAGCACGAGCAGTCGTTGTTCCGGATCGCCGGCGAGGCGCTGTTCAACACCGCGATGCACGCGTCGGCGTCCCGGGCGGTGGTGCGGCTGGCCTACCAGCCCGACCGGGTCCGGCTGTCGGTGTCCGACGACGGCGGCGCCGCCCCCGACCAGATCCGGCGCACCCTGCGCGCGGCGTCGGTCCGCGGCCCCTCCGGCGAGCATCGTGGACTGGTCAACATGGACGCGCGGGCCCGCGAGATGGGTGGCACGCTGCGGTTCCGCCGGTCCCGGATCGGCGGGCTGCAGGTGCAGGTGGACGTCCCGTTCGGGACGACCGGGAGGGAGACCCCGTGAGCACCACGGACGTGCGTGGTGGCGGGACCGCCCGCCGGGAGCCGCCGGCCGTCCGGCCGATCCGGATCGTGCTGGTCGACGACCACTCGATCATGCGGCAGGGTCTGCGCGCGGTGCTGGAACGCGAGGAGGACCTGCGGGTGGTCGGCGAGGCGGGCAGCGCCGCCGAGGCCATCGCCGCGGTCGCGGCCAGCCGCCCGCAGGTGGTGCTGCTGGATCTCAAGCTGGCCTCCGGGCCGCAGACCGACGGCCTGGAGGTCTGCCGCAGGCTGTGCGCCGACCATCCCGGCATCGGCGTGCTCGTGCTGACCACCTTCGCCGAGGACCGGCTCGTCGTGGAGTCGGTGCAGGCCGGGGCCCGCGGCTACGTCGTGAAGGACGTCGACACCACCGAGCTGGTCCGGGCGATCCGCGCGGTGTCCCGCGGGGAGAGCGCCTTCGACGCCCGCTCGGCCTCGGCGATGGTGCGCTCGCTGTCCGGCGGGATGCCGGACCGGGAGCGGCTCACCGATCGCGAGCTGGACGTGCTGCGGCTGCTGGCCCGGGGGCTGTCCAACCGCGCGATCGGCACCGAGCTGTTCATCTCCGAGACCACGGTGAAGTTCCACGTCGGGAACCTGATGCGCAAACTGATGGTGTCCCGGCGCGCCGAGGCCGTCTACGCGGCCACCAAGCTCGGGTTGCTCTAGGCCCGGCGCCGGCCCAGCCCGCCCCGCCCGGCCCGCCCGGCCCGGCCCGGCGGGGACGTTCGTCCCGCTCAGCGCCCCCACCAGGCGGCCCAGCCCACCCGGCAGCCCAGCCCACCCGGCGGCACAGCCCACCCGGCGGCACAGCCCACCCGGCGGCACAGCCCACCCGGCGGCACAGTCAACCCGGCGGCACAGCCCACCGGGCGACACAGCGCACCCGGCGGCACAGCCCACCGGGCGACACAGCCCACCGGCCGCGTTCCGCGGAACGCGGCCGGTGGGATCCCGGCCAGAGCCGGATCGGGTCGCCGGGCGGCCGGCCCCGGCCGGGGCCCCGCAGTCGGCCGGGACGCGGGTGACGTGCCGGGCGCGTTCCGCGGAACGCCCACAGCCGGCACGCCGCCG
>NZ_BAAAJK010000007.1:151381-275088 GCF_039526905.1 Pseudonocardia kongjuensis
CGCAGCCGCCACAGACATCCCAGCGCGTTCCGCGGAACGCAGGACAACCCGCTCGCAGCCGCGTCGCCGCAGACATCCCCGCACGTTCCGCGGAACGCACGACACCCCGCTCGCAGCCGCCGCGTCGCCACAGACACCCCCGCACGTTCTGCGGAACGCGTGACGGCCCGGCGCGTTCCGCGAAACGGTCGCCGGTCCTCGCAGTCCTCCCGACATCCCGCAGAACGGGCTGCGGACCGCTCGTGCGTTCCGCGGAACGCACGCCGGCCGCCGCACCCCGCCATCGACTGTCATCCCGGCGGTGCACTGCGCGGAGCGGGCCACACCCGGCACTGCCGCACACCCCGTCACCCGGTCCGGCGCGTTCCGCGGAACGCATGCGGCGCCCCCGGGCGTCCACATTGCTGCCCGGCGGCCGACGGCCGCACACTGTCGGACCCCTGGTGCACACTCATGCGAACACACGTTCGATTCATATGGTCGACCCAGGGGGAACCGATGAGCACCGACCACGGCACCGGACCCGATCGGCAGCAGCTGCCGCCGCCCACACCGCTACCCGAGCTGGAGTCGGAACTCCTGGGGCTGGCAGGCCACATCGCAGCGGCGGAATGCCGGTTCCTGCAGCTCCTCGCCGAGTTCGACCGCCGCGACGGTTGGGCCGGCGTCGGCGTGCGCTCGTGCGCCCACTGGCTGACCTGGCGGGCGGGCATGAGCATGCGGACCGCCACCGAGCACCTGCGCATCGCCCGCGCCCTGGAGAACCTCCCCCGGATCAGGGCGGAGTTCGCGGCCGGGCGGATCTCCTACTCGAAGGTCCGGGCGATCACCCGCGTGACCGGCTCGGACACGGCGGCCCTCGCCCGCATGGCCGACCGGATCACCGGGCCGTCCGCGACCGGATCGGGCACCGCACGCCCCTCGGGCATCTCTCGCGCAAGCGACCGGACCGGCCCCAGCACCGTCGGCGACACCGCTCCGAGCGCCGCCGATCGCACCGCCGCGCCGGATCCCGGCCACACCGACGGCTTCGGCAGGGACGGCACTTTCCGCACCAACAGCACCAACAGCACCGACAGAACCGACAGAACCGCCGGCACCGCCGGCACCGACGAGGACACCGCCGGAGCCGGCATCGTCGACTCCGACGCCGCCCCGGACTACGACGACCCGGACTCCGACGCCCCGGACTCCGACGCCCCGGACCGCGACGACCAGCGTTGCGACGAACAGGGTTGCGACGACCAGGACTGCCCCGACCAGGACGACGACCGGGGGCTGCACCGACAGAGACTGCGACGACCAGGACTGCGCCACGGACGGGACCACGACCGGCGTCTCGGTCGCCGATCCCGAGGTCGCCGAGCAGATCCTGCTGGAACTCGCCCTCTCCGGAACCGCGAGCCACGTCGAGACGGTCGTCCGTGCGGTCCGCCGCCGAACCGCACCGCCCACCGTCACCGCCACCCGCCGTGGCCTGAGCTGGTACCACGACGCCGACGGGTCCCTCGTCCTGCGCGGCCGGTTCACCCCCGAGGACGGCGCGGAGCTCGTCGCGGCGATCTCGTCCCGGCTCACGGTGCCCGCCCCGGCCGGTCATGATCCCGAGCAGGCCCCGGGTCCGGTTGCCGACCCGAGTGCGGCCCAGCGGGCCGACGCGCTGCTGGACCTCGTCCGCCACCAGGAGGGCCGGGCCGGCGACGACGCACCGGCGGTCACCCGCGGCGAGGCCCGGGTCGTCGTGCACATCGACGCCGGAACCGGAACCGCCCGCCTCGCGAACGGGCCGGAGATCCCCGGCCCCACCGCGGAACGGCTCGCCTGTGACGCCCGCGGCCGCGTCCTGCTCGACGATCGTCGCCGGAACCGGCTCTACCTGGGGCGCTCCCGCCGGCTCGCCTCCCCGGCACAGATCGCCGCGCTCACCGCACGCGACTGCGCCGACGGCGGAGGCTGCCGGTTCCCCGGCTGCGACAGCACCCGGTACCTGCACGCCCACCACGTCCGGCACTGGCTGCGCGGCGGACGCACGGACATCGACAATCTGGTCCTGCTGTGCGGGTTCCACCACCGGCTGGTCCACGACCACGGCTACCTGATCCACTACGCCGACGGGCGCTGGCAGTTCCGACGGGCCGACGGGACACCGGTACCCGGCGCCGGTGCGCCCCTGAGCGGCGACGACGGAGCGCTGGTCGCCCGGAACACCGGCGCCGGCCTCGGGATCGACGGCGACAGCCTCACCCCCGAGTGGTACGGCGACCGGCTCGATCCCGGGCTGATCCTGGACGCCCTGCTCCCTCCCGTCGTCCCGGGAACGGCTGCCTGAGGGCGCGGGACTACGCCCCGTCCAGGAACTGCGCGATCCGGGGAACCTGGCCGAGCACCGCGTGTCCGGAGCCGGGCACCAGCTCGACGCGCGCGTCCGGGCAGAGCCGCAGCAGCCGGTCTCGGGTCCGCACCGGATCGAAGACGCGGTCCCGCTCGCCCAGCAGCGCGAGCACCGGCATGGTCAACCGGCGGAGGGCGTCGTCGTCGAACACCGGGAAGCGGGTGGTACGCGGACGGAAGTGCTCGAAGAGCAGGCAGATCTCGTCCAGCACCTCAGGGTGCTCGCGTCCGTCCAGCCCGGTGACGATCTCCGCGGAACGGCGCCGCCCGCCCGGCCCGAACGCGCTGAGCAGGAATGCCGGGGCGATCCTCCGGAACGTCTGGCCGCCGATCCCCGCGGGGCAGACGAGTGCCAGCCGGTCCACCCGCCCCGGGTGCCGGATCGCGAAGTCGGTGGCCGTCCATCCGCCGAGCGAGATGCCGGCCAGGTCGGTGGCGCCGATCCCGAGACCGTCCAGGATCCCGGCGAGCCAGTCGGCGGTCGCCGACGTCGTGAGATCGAGCCGGACCGGGTCGCTGAGCCCGGGCTCACCGAGCAGGTCCACCAGCACCACACGCCGGGTGGCCGCCAGCAGCCCGATGTCGTCCCGCCACACCGCGCTGTTCGCCCCGGAGCCGTGCAGCAGCACCACCGGCCGACCCGCCGGGTCGCCGCAGGTCAGCACCGCCGTCGCGCCGGCGCCGGTCTCGACGCGGTGCCGCTGCAGCGGCACCGGCCAGCCGGCGAGCTGCCGCTCGTAGCGTTCCCGGACCACGGTCGCGCCCGCCTCGCTGATGTAGATGCCCGTCGCCCGCCCGGTCCGTCCCACCGGCCGATGACAGCACGGCCGGCCCTGCCGGCACCATCGGATTGCCGTGCCGGTAGACAATGCCGATGCGCTGGTACGCGGAACGCCCCGCCCGTCTGGCCCGGCAGGTCGTCGCCGACCTGCTCGCCGTCCTGTGGTCGGTCATCGCGGTGCTCGCCGGGATCGCGGTGCACGACGGGCTGCGCACCCTCGAGGGCCCAGGCCGCTCGCTGGTCGCCGCGGGCGGCCGGATGTCGGAGGTCTTCACCGGGATGTCCGGGGCCGTCTCGTCGCTCCCGTTCGTCGGCGCGGACCTCGCCGTCGCGCTCGACCCGGCGACCCGCGCCGGGGCGGATCTCGCGGCCGCCGGGCACGAGTTCGGCCGGACCGTGGGAATGCTGGCGACCGGTGCGCTGGTCGTCGTGCCGCTGCTGATGCTGCTGCCGGTACTGCTGGGCTGGCTGCCGCTGCGGCTGAACTACGCCCGCCGGGCCGGGGCCGCGGTCGCCGCCCGGGCGGGCGCGCCGGACCTGCTCGCCGTGCGCGCGCTGGCCCGGGTCCCGGTGGCCCGGCTGACCCGGGTGGCCCCCGACCCGGCGGCCGCGTGGCGGGCCGGGGACCCGGACGTCGTCGCCGGGCTGGCTGCGCTGGAGCTCACCTCGCTGGGCCTGCGGCCCCGGACCTGAGCCGACCACGGCACGGCGGGATCTGCAGCAGCGGTCGGGGCAGCGGTGATCGTCAGGCAGGTCCCGGGTCCGGGTCCGGGTCCGGGGACGACGCGTGCGCCCAGTACCGGCGCGGGATCCGCCCGGCGTGCCGGGCGGCCCAGCCCGCCTCGACCCCGCGGCGCATCGCCGTGGCCATCCGCTCCGGATCGGCGGCCCGGGTGACCGCGGTCGCGAGCAGCACGGCGTCGCAGCCCAGCTCCATCGCCAGCGCGGCCTCGGACGCGGTGCCGATTCCGGCGTCGAGCACCACCGGCACGCCCGCCTCGGCGACGATCATCTCGATGTTGTGCGGGTTGCGGATCCCCAGGCCGGTGCCGATCGGTGAGCCGAGCGGCATCACGGCGGCACATCCGGCCTGTTCCAGCTTGCGGGCGAGCACCGGATCGTCGTTGGTGTAGGGCAGCACGACGAACCCGTCGTCGACGAGCTGCTCGGCGGCGTCCAGGAGCTCCACCGGATCCGGCAGCAGGGTCCGCTCGTCGGCGACGACCTCCAGCTTCACCAGGTCGGTCTCCAGCGCCTCCCGCGCGAGCCGTGCGGTCAGCACCGCCTCGGCGGCGGTACGGCAGCCCGCGGTGTTCGGCAGCACCCGGATCCCGAGCCGGCGCAGCAGGTCCAGCAGCCCGGTCCCGCCGGTGACGTCGACCCGGCGCAGCGCCACCGTCGTCAGCTCGGTCCCGGACGCGACCAGCGCCCGCTCCAGGATCTCCAGGTTCGCCGCACCCCCGGTCCCCATGATCAGCCGGGAGTCGAACTTCTCGTCGCCGATGATCAGCGGCGCGTCGGCCTGTTCGGTCATGGTCATCCTCCCTGCACCGCGGTCAGCACCTCGACCCGCGCACCGTCGGTGATCCGGTGCTCGTTCCAGGACGCCCGCGGCACCACCTCGCCGTCGACGGCCACCGCGATGCCCCGAGCGGGCAGCCCGGCGTCGGCGAGCACCCGGGCCAGCACCGGCTCGCCGTCGCCCTCGATCTCGTGGCTCTCACCGTTCAGCACGATCTGCAACGTCAGCTCCTCTCGGCCCCGACCGGGTCGAACCGGCGGGGGTCGGCCGCACGGGCGGTGTCCGGCACGTCCCGGCCGCGCAGCAGCGCGGCGACCGCGGCGGCGGTGACCGGGACGAGCAGCATGCCGTTGCGCCCGTGCCCGGTCGCCACGAACATCCCGTCCGGCCCGATCCGGCCGATCAGCGGCAGGTTGTCCCGGCTTCCCGGGCGCAACCCGGCCGCCGTCTCGGTCAGTTCGTACTCGGCGATCCCGGGCAGCACCCGTTCGGCGTCCCGGAGCAGGTCCCGCACCCCGCCGACGGTGACGGCGGTGTCGAACCCGTTCTCCACGGTCGTCGCACCGATCACCAGGTCCCCGTGCCCGGGTACCACGCGGGGGACGGCGTACACCGGGCGTCCGTCGACGAGTGCGCGCACCGTCCGCGACGGCGGCGGCAGCGCGCAGGCCCGCCGGGTCAGCCGCAGGATCTCGCCCTTCACCGGGCGGACCAGCCCGTCCAGCGCCGGGTGCAGTCCGGCCGAGTGCGCCCCGGCGGCGAGCAGCACGGCGTCGGCGTCGATCGCGGTGCCGTCGGCCAGCCGCACGCCGGCGACCCGGCCGCCGGTCTCCCGCACCTCGGTGACGGCGCGCTCGTCGACGGTGACGCCGAGCCGCGCGCAGGCGGTGCGCAGCGCGGCGAGCAGCCGCCGGTTGTCCACCGACGGGTCGCCGGGCACCGACAGCCCGCCGCGGACGTCCGGACCGAGCGCGGGTTCGAGCCGGCGCAGCTCGCGGCCGGTCATCCGCTGCACCGGCCGGTCCAGCGACTCCAGGTACCCGGCGAGCGAGTTCAGCTCGTCCCGGTCCCCGGAGCCGGTGGCGACGACGACGGTGCCCTCGGGATGCATCCCGGCGTCGGTCCCGGCGTCGTCGGACAGGGCGCGGGCGAACTCCGGCCAGCGTGCGACCGAGTCCAGCCCGAGCGCCAGCAGGTCCTCCTCGCCCGGCCACGCCTCGGTGACCGGCGCCAGCATCCCGCCGGCCACCCAGGACGCCCCGGTCGCCGGCGCCGGGTCGAACACGGTGACCTGCCAGCCGGCCCGGGCCGCCTCGCGGGCCGCGGACAGCCCGATGGCACCGGCACCGGCGACGGCCAGCCGGCCGCTCCGAAGGGCGGTCATGGAACTTCCACCTCACTCCCTGCGCCGGCATGACCCGGATCAGGTTCGACGGTCGGGACCGCGGCAGGTCCCCTCTCAGCCCGCTCGCCGGGCTCCCGTGGTTCGTCTCGTGCCACCGTCAGGCTACGCCGTACCGTGCGGGCCGTGTCCCACACCGATACCCGCGTCCGTCGCCTGGACAGGCTCGCGGACGCCCGCCTCTACCTGTGCACCGACGCCCGCTCCGAGCAGGGCGACCTGGCCGACTTCGCCGACGCCGTGCTCGCCGGCGGGGTCGACATCGTCCAGCTGCGGGACAAGGGCGGCCCGGACGGGCCGCTGGAGGCGCGGGCCGAGCTGGCCGCCCTGGAGATCCTGGGTGACGCCTGCCGCAGGCACGGTGCGCTGCTCGCGGTGAACGACCGGGCGGACGTCGCGCTGGCCGCCGGGGCGGACGTGCTGCACCTGGGCCAGGACGACCTCCCGGTGCGCTGGGCGCGCCAGGTGGTCGGCGACGACGTGATCGTCGGCCGGTCCGCGCACAGCGCCGACGAGACGGCCACCGCGGCCGTCGAGGACGGCGTCGACTACTTCTGTGCGGGCCCGTGCTGGCCGACGCCGACCAAGCCGGGCCGTCCCGCCCCGGGCCTGGACCTGGTGCGCACGGTCGCGGACCGGGCACCGGAGCGGCCGTGGTTCGCGATCGGCGGGATCGACGAGCAGCGGCTCGACGAGGTGCTCGACGCCGGGGCCACCCGGATCGTGGTCGTCCGGGCGATCACCGGCGCCGAGGACCCGAGGGCCGCCGCCGAGCGGCTGCGCGCCCGCCTGCCCCATCGGACGCAGGCAGCAGGCGCGCCCGCGCCGCACCACTGAGCCGGGGCCGGCGGCGCACCGCACCGCTGGGCTCAGCCGGTACCGCCGGTGGTGCCGCCGTCCTGCCCGGACTGCTGCCGGCCGGACTCGGGCTGCTCGGTCGGCAGCACCCGGTTCAGCCGGTCCTGCAGCGAGTCGCCCTGTCCCGAGCCGGATCCGCTCTCCTGGCCGGGCTCGGAGGTGGCGGTGCTCTCCGCCGACTCCGAGGTGGACGTGCTGGTGCCGGTCTCCCCGGTCGAGGTCTCGGACTCGCTCGACCCGGTGTCGCCGGAGCCCGCGCCCTCGTCCTGCTCGGTGGTGTCCGTGGCCGGCGGGCCACCGACGGCGCGGCTGATCGAGGTGCCGCCGTCGCCGCCGCTGAGCGGCGAGCCCTTGATGAACTCGATGCCGGTGATCAGGAACATCGAGACGGCGAAGGTGACGACGCCGATCACCGCGGACACGATCACCGACTTGCGGGTGAGACGCACCCGCCGGAACCGGCCGGGCGCCTGCTCCGCCGGGGCACGGCGGGTCCGGCCCGGTGCCGCCGCGGCGCCGAGCAGCACGGTCTCCTCGCCGGTCGGGCCGGCGGCCCCGCGGACGACCGGCTCGCGCACCGGCAGCACCGCGCCCTTCTTCGCCAGCTCGACCGCCTTGGCCGCCTTGTCCTTGCTGACCTCGATCGAGCGGGTGAACAGGGTGGTGGCGAGCGTCGAGATGATCGAGCCGAGTGCGGCGCCGACCACCGTGCCGACGGCACCGAGGAACGACCCGAGGATCGCCGTGACGACCGCGGCACCGGCACCCGCGGCGATCTTGGTCGGGCTCAGGTCGGCCTTCAGCGACGTCTCACCGCCGGCCTTCTCGGTGCCGCCGTCCGCGCCGCCGGAACCGCCGCCGGGTCCGCCGCCACCGGGACCGCCCGGGCCACCGGGGCCGGTCGGTCCACCAGGGCCACCGGGACCGGCCGGGCCACCGCCGGCGGGGCCGCCGCCGACCGGGCCGTGCGGGCCGCCGGGACCGGCCGCACCCGGGCTGCCGGGGTACGCCCTGGTCTGCGGGTGGCCGCCCGGGGGCGTGCCCTGCGGGACGCCGGGGCCGGGCACCACCCGGGTGGGTCGCTGCACGGCCCGCGGGGACCGCGCCGTCGGGACGCCGGGGGGCGCACCCTGCGGCGGCCGGGACGGGGCGGAACGGCGCTGGACCGGGACGCGCGGCGCGTCCGGTGCGACGGGACGGCCGGAGGGGAACGGGTGAGCGGGGCGGCGTCCACCGGGGACACCACGCGGGTCGTCACCGGGGCCGGGCTCGGGGGGGCGCTGCTGAGGCATGGCTCCTTGCAAGGGTCGTGGTCCGGCGGCTCCGCACAGGTGAACGTCCCGGGGCGCGCGAACGCACCCGATGATCACCTGAAGTGGCAACCCTCACACGGGTGAGTGAAAGTCACGTTGTGATCACGATTCTACCGTGACCGGTCGTTGCGTCGCGTCACCGGGGGTGACGGATCCCCGGGTGATCGTCCGGCAGCGCCGTACGCAGCAACGGCCACGACGCGAGCACGCTCAGACCCACCAGCACCGGGCTCAGGACGGTGCGCGCCAGCCCCAGCAGCACCACCTGGTCCGCGGCCCACAGCGGGAGGAACACGGCGAGCCGCACGACGTACTGCGACACCCACGCCCAGGACGCCCGCTGGTACCCGCGCAGCAGATCGGGATCGCGGCGCCAGCGGGTCCGCTGGCCCAGCAGGCCGCCGACGATGACGCCGAGCAGCGGCCAGCGCACGACGATCGAGATCGCCCACGCCAGCGCACTGCCGGCGTTCGACACGATCTGGACCAGGAAGAAGTCCGACGCCCGGCCGGTGATCAGCGCGATCGCCGCCGCGGCCACCACCCCGGCCAGCCCGAACAGCACCGCGCGCGGCTTGCGCCCGCTGCGGATCCGCCAGACCGCCACCGCGGCACCGGCCACGACCGCCGCCCCGGCGCCCCAGTTGATCGGGTAGACCGATCCGGCCCATCCGGCGGCCAGCCAGGTCGCGACGAACGCGACCACCGGGACCGAGGCGTCGACGGCCCCGGCCCGGCCGCCGAGCAACTCGGCCAGGCCGGGGTCCTGTCGGGGCGCTGCGTGGGGGGTCGGATCGGGGGCCACACGGTAAGGGTGCCCTATCCCGGGCCCGCGCGTCGACGGATCGGCTGTGGCACATCGCGGGAACCGCCGTGACAGATCGCGGGAGCCCCGGCGGGCGGAGGGCCCGCCCCGGAGCGTCCGGGACGGGCCCTGCCGTCAACTGATGATCTTGTGGTGGTTAGCGCACCGGGGTGGCGTCACGCGCGCCGATGTACTCGGGGCGCGGCTTCGGCGCGTAGAACGGCTCCACGCACGCGTTCTCGACGCTGTTGAACACCAGGAAGATGTTCGACCGCGAGTACGGGGTGATGTTGTCGCCGGAGCCGTGCATGCAGTTCGAGTCGAACCAGGTCGCGGAGCCGGCCCTGCCGGTCATCATCGCGATCCCGTGCCGGTTCGCCATCGCCGTGATCGAGTCCGGGTCCGGGGTGCCGATCTGCTGCTCCTTCAGCGACGTCCGGTAGTAGTCCTCGGGCGTCTCGCCGACGCAGGACACGAACGTCCGGTGCGAGCCGGGCATGATCATGAGGCAGCCGTTGTACGGGTGGTTGTCGGTCAGCGAGATCGAGCAGCTGACCGCCCGCGGCGTCGGCATGCCGTCCTCGGCGTGCCAGGTCTCGAAGTCGGAGTGCCAGTAGAAGCCGCCACCGCCGAAGCCGGGCTTGTAGTTGATCCGGCTCTGGTGCACGTAGACGTCGGACCCGAGGATCTGGCGGGCCCGCGACAGCACCCGCTCGTCGCGCACCAGGCGGGCGATCGCGGCCGAGATCCGGTGCACCTCGAAGATGGAGCGCACCTCGTCGGACGACTTCTCGATCACGCACCGCTCGTCGGAACGGACGGCCGGATCGTTCGCGAGACGGTCGAGCTCGGCCTGGTAGAAGGCGACCTCGTCGCCGGTGAGCAGGTCCGGGACCTGCACGAAGCCGTCGCGGGAGTGCGCCGCGAGCTCCTGCGCGCCGAACATCCCGGCGCTCCCGGGCTCACCCCACACCGTGGGCTCCACCCGCTCGATGAACGCGGGCTCCGGGGAGACCCGGGTGTAGTAGCGGTCACCCGCACCCTGCAGGCGGGTGAGATCGTCGCTGCCGGCCAGGGCAGTCATGGACATTCCTCCTTGCGGTGTCTCTCTTCTTCCCTTCGACGGGGGTCGGTCGGACCTGACGGACCGAAAGGGGCGTTCCCGCTGTCATACAGCGGAAACGCCCCGGTTTCGGACCTGCGTGTGCGGAGGAGGCTCAGCTCTCCTCGGTGATGAGCGGGTACACGCCGTTCTCGTCGTGCACCTCGCGGCCGGTCACCGGCGGGTTGAAGACGCAGACGCACTTGATCTGGGTCTTCGGGCGCAACTGGTGCCGCTCGTTGCCGTTCAGCACGTAGATGGAGCCCGGCTTGAGCTGGTACGTGACGTCGTTGTCCTTGTCGTAGATCTCGCCCTCACCCTCGGTGATGAAGACGGCCTCGATGTGGTTGGCGTACCAGAAGTCGTTGATCGTTCCGGCCTGCAGGGTGGTCTCGTGGACCGAGAAGCCGATCTTGTCGTCGGCGAGCACGATGCGCTTGCTGCGCCACTGCCCGTTCTCGGACTCGACGTCCCGCTCGGTTCCGGTGATCTCGTCGATGGTGCGGACGATCATGTGGGTATCAGCTCCCGATGACGCTACGGACGGACTCGCCGATGATCGCAAGACCCTCGTCGATCTCGTCATCGGTGGTGGTGAGCGGAGGCAGGAGCTTGAGCACCTCGTCGTTCGGACCGGCCGTCTCCAGCAGCATCCGGTGCTCGAAGGCCTTGCCCGCGATCTTCTCCGCGAGCCCCTCCTCCTCGAACTGGATGCCGCGGGCGAGGCCACGCCCCTTGGCGAACATCTCGGTGCCCTGGTTGTCGGCGATGATCTTGTGGAAGCCCTCTTCGATCTTCTCGCCCTTGCGGAGGGTGTCCTTCTCCAGGGTGTCGTCGGACCACCAGTGCCGCAGCGTGTGCGTCGCCGTGACGAACGCCGGGTTGTTGCCGCGGAAGGTGCCGTTGTGCTCGCCGGGGCCCCACTGGTCGTACTCCGGCTTGATCAGCACCAGGGCCATCGGCAGGCCGTAGCCGGAGATGGACTTCGAGATCGTGACGATGTCCGGCTTGATCCCGGCGATCTCGAACGAGAAGAACGGCCCGGTGCGGCCGCAGCCCATCTGGACGTCGTCGACGACCAGCAGCAGGCCCTTGCGCCGGCACAGGTCCTCGAGGCCCTGCAGCCACTCGATCCGCGCCGGGTTGAGGCCGCCCTCGCCCTGCACCGTCTCGACGATCACCGCGGCCGGCTCGTTGAGGCTGGACCCGGTGTCGTCGAGGACCTTCTCGAACCACAGGAAGTCGGGCATCTTGCCGTCGAAGTAGTTGTCGAACGGCATCGGCGTGGAGTGCACCAGCGGGATGCCGGCGCCGCCGCGCTTCATCGAGTTGCCGGTCACCGACAGCGCGCCCAGGGTCATCCCGTGGAACGCGTTGGTGAAGTTGATCAGCGCTTCCTTGCCGGTGATCTTGCGGGCCAGCTTCAGCGCGGACTCGACGGCGTTGGCGCCCGTCGGGCCGGGGAACTGGACCTTGTACTCCAGGCCGCGCGGAGCCAGGATCTTCTCCTGGAACGTGTTCAGGAACTCGCCCTTGGCCGTGGTGTACATGTCCAGGCCGTGGGTGATTCCGTCGCGGCCGAGGTACTCCAGCAGCGGCTTCTTGAGCACCTCGGGGTTGTGCCCGTAGTTCAGTGCCCCGGCGCCACCGAAGAAGTCGAGGTAGGAGTTGCCGTCGACGTCGGTCAGCCGGCTGCCCTTGGCCGTGTCGAAGACGACCGGCCAGTTTCGGCAGTAGCTCCGGACCTGGGACTCGAGATCTTCGAAAACGGTCATGTGTTGTCAACCTTCTCTGCTGCGATCGGGCCGATGCGGTACAGGTGCTCCGGCTCGTGCTCGTCACCGAGCAGGTCCGGACCGAACAGGTCCTCCCGCTCGATCGTCGTGTCGTGTCGTCGGGCGAACGAGGTGAACAGGCGGATGGACGACTCGTTGTCCGGGGTGATGGTCGTCTCCATCCGGTCGGTGCCCGCCTCTCGCGCGGTCCGGTCCCACACCGCGTCCAGCATCCGGCCGGCGAGGCCGGCGCCGCGGGCGACCGGGTCCACGCACACCTGCCAGATGAACAGCGTGCGCGGCTGCCCGGGGCGCAGGTAGCCGGTCACGTAGCCGACCGGCCTGCCGTCGTCCCGGCGGGCGATCACGGACGCGCCGGCGAAGTCACGGCACCAGAGGACGTAGGCGTAGCGGGAGTTCGCGTCCAGCGTCTGCGACTCCACCGCGAGCCGCCACATGAGCGCCCCGTCGGCCGGCTCCGGCGACACGATCTCGTACGAAGGGTCACCGTCGGCGTCGGCGTCGGACCGTTCCGGGGAGCTCGTGGCTCCGGAGGTCGACGCGGACGCCCGAGGTTCGGCCTGCTCGGGTGCGATCATGTCGGACGAGATTAACGGCCCGGACGGGCCGTCGCAGCCGCTGACGGCCCGGACCACCGGCTCGGGCCATCGAAATTGTGACTGCACGCACATCAGGCAACCGGGCGGACGAATCGGACGTCGTCCCAGCAAGCGGCCGGGTTCCGGGGGTCGCCGGGGCCCGTCGCCGCACGGTCCGGAGGGTGTGCAGAATCGGTCGTCGTGTCGCTCGCCACGCTCCGCGACGAGCCGGCCCGCCGTTCGGCCGTTCGTGCGGATGCACTTGCATCTGCACGGGGCCGGGGTGACGATGGATGCTCCGCCGCACACCAACCGGAGGAGAGCCGTGTCGGTACCGCCCGCAGGTGCGCGTCAGGTGCCGTCGCCGACCCTCCCGGTCGAGCCGTCCGTACCGGCTCCGGAGCAGAACGTGGCGGTCACCTGCGCCCGTGACGGGTACAGCCACGTCGTCCCGCACGCGGTGCTCGCCGACTCGCTGGCCTCCGGGACCGGGCACTGCACCGCGATGTGCGGGCACGTCGTGCTCCCCGCCTCGCTGGCCGCGCCACCCGGCGACAGCTGCCTGCTCTGCGCCGAGACCACCGGGATCGGGCGCCGCGCCCCGCGCCGGCGTTCGTGGGCCTCCCTGGCGCGCTCGGCGCGCACCCCCTGACCCGTCCGCTCCCCCCGGCGACCTACCGGCCGCCGGCGACGTCGAGCACCGTGCCGGTCACGTAGCTCGCCTCGTCGGAGAGCAGCCAGGCCACCGCGGCCGCCACCTCGTCCGGACGCCCGGCGCGGCCCATCGGGATGGACGGCGCCATCCGGGCCGCCCGCCCGGGCTCGCCGGCCCTGGCGTGGAAGTCGGTGTCGAGCAGCCCCGGGCGGACCGCGGCCACCCGGATGCCGTCCGCGGCGACCTCCTTCGCCAGGCCCACCACCAGCGCCTCGACGCCCGCCTTGGCCGCGGCGTAGTCGTTCCACTCGCCGGGCGAGCCGAGCACCGCGGCCCGCGACGTCACGTGCACCAGCACGCCACCGGCACCGCCGTGCCGCGGCGACAGCGCGCGCACCGCCGCCCGCGAGCAGATCAGCGCGGCCCGCAGGTTGAGCGCGAGCACCCCGTCGATCCGCTCGTCGCTCATGTCCTCCAGCCGCTGCCGGGACGGCGCACCGCCGGCGTTCACCACCACCCCGCTGAGCGGGGCCGGCATGTCCGCCGCGAACTCGAACAGCTGCTCGACGCCCGCGGTGCCGGTCACGTCGGCGGCGACCGCGCGGGCCTGCACGCCCATCGCCCGGCAGTCGGCGACGACCCGCCCGGCCTCGCCGGGCGACGACCGGTGCGCCACGACGACGTCCCGCCCGCGGGCGGCCAGCAGCCGGGCGGTGGCCGCGCCGACCCCACGGGAGGCACCGGTGACGAGAACGGTCATGCCCGCAGTGTGCCCCGGCCGGTGGGCGGGATCACCGACCCTGATCGTCCGGTCACTCCCCGTGGACAGTGCGCGCCGAGAGCGGTTCTGATGGGACCCGACCATCGACAGGCGGCGCCGGTGCCGCCGGGCGCGAAGGAGCTGATCGGTGCTTCCGAGTCTGGAACCGGTCGATCTGACCCGCTACCCGCTGCACGAGCCGGGCTCACCGCGCTGGGCGGCCGCCGTGCGGGCGGCGCGGGAGGCCCTGGACTCCGACGGCTGCGCGGTGCTGCCCGGCTTCGTGCGGGCGTCCTACCAGGACCGGCTGCGCGCCGAGGGTGAGCGGATCGCCCCGCTGGCCCACCACGAGAGCCGGGTCGTCAACGTCTACAACACCGAGCCGGACCCGGCGCTGCCCGCCGACCATCCCGCCCGGGTGCCGCTGCAGCGGGGCAACGCGTTCGTCGCCCGGGACCGGATCCCGGCCACCGGGCTGATCCACCGGCTCTATCCCGATCCGGCGTTCCGCGCGTTCCTCGCCGCCTGCGTCGACGTGCCGGAGCTGCACGAGCTCGCCGACCCGCTGGCCGGGCTGTGCCTCAACGTCGTCGCCGACGGCCGGTCGCACCCGTGGCACTTCGACACCAACGAGATCGCGATCAGCCTGCTCACCCGCGCGCCGGAGCAGGGCGGGATCTTCGAGTACGTCCCGGGCATCCGGTCCGCCGACGCGGAGAACACCGCCGAGGTCGCCGCCGTGCTGGCCGGCGAGGGCGGCGACCGGGTGCGCAGGCTCCGGCTGCGCCCCGGTGACCTGCAGCTGTTCCGCGGCCGGTACTCGCTGCACCGGGTCACCCAGGTGCGCGGCGCGACCGCCCGGCACACCGCGATCTTCTCCTACAGCGGACGCCCCGGGGTGGTCGGCAGCGCCGAACGCACCCGGCAGCTGTTCGGCCGGGTACTGCCCGCGCACGGGGGGCCACGTTCCGTCCGGGTCGACGGGCTGATGGACTGATCGCGTGACGGAGCAGACACCCTCGACCTTCGCGGCCGACGACGACCTCCCGAAGGTTCCGCTGCCCACCCTGTCCGCGTCGGTGGACCGCTTCCTGGAGTGGTGCGCGCCGCTGCTCACCCCCGACGAGTACGCCCGCACCGCCGACGCCGCGGCCGAGCTGCTCGTCCCCGGCGGCACCGCGTCGGTGCTGCAGGCCGACCTGGAGCGGTTCGACGCCTCGGCGCACAGCTGGCTCGACGAGTTCTGGCCGTCGCGCTACCTCGGCCGCCGGGACCGGATCGCGCTGAACGCGAACTTCTTCTTCCTGTTCGGGCCGGGCACCGCCGACCAGTGCCTGCGCGCCGCCGAGCTGGCGACCGCCGCGATCGGGCACAAGGTGGACCTCGACGCGGGCACGTTCCCGCCGCCCGCCGGCCGGGGCGGCCCGCAGTCGATGGACCAGAGCAGGCACATCTTCTCCACCACCCGGATCCCGGGCGACCCGCAGGACACCGTCCGCACCCCCTACAGCGACGCGTGGCCGGGCCCGTCCACCGAGTCCCACGTGGTGGTGCTGTCCCGGGGCCGGATCCACCGGCTCGACGTGTTCGGCCCGGACGGCGCGCTGCACACCGTCGACGAGATCGCCGGCGCACTGCGCGCGATCCGCTCCGCGCACGCCGCGCGCGCCGGGCTCGACGAGGCGGTCGGCTCGCTCACCACCCTCGCCCGGGCCGAGTGGGCGGCCGTGCGGGACCGGCTGACCGGGCTCGCCCCGTCGAACGCCGACGCCGTCGATCTCGTCGAACGGGCGCTGTTCGCGATCTGCCTGGACGACGACGTCCCGGCCGACGAGAGCGCGGCCGCCCGGACGCTGTTGGCCGGGGACTCCGGGAACCGCTGGTTCGACAAGGCGCTGTCGATCGTGGTGCTGCCCGACGGGACCGCCGGGGTGAACATCGAGCACTGCGAGCTGGACGGCACGACCGTGCTCACCCTGGTCGACGCGATGTTCGCGGACAGCGTCGCGACGCACGCCGAGCGGGCCGGGGCCCGCCCGCAGGGCTCCCCGGCCGTCACCGAGCTGGAGTTCGTGCTCGACGACGACCTGCGCGGCACCGTCCGGCGGGCGCACGAGGGGTTCGCGGCGTTCCTCGACGCCACCGCGACCACCCTGGTCGCCGTCGACGACTTCGGCGCCGACACCGCCAAGGCGCTGGGCGTCTCCCCGGACGCCTTCGTGCAGGCCGCCTACCAGGTCGCCCACCGGCGCGCGAAGGGCGTCACCGGCGCCACCTACGAGTCGATCGCGACCCGGCAGTTCCGGCGCGGGCGGACCGAGGCGATGCGCGTGGTCACCCCCGAGATGGTGGCCTTCGTCGACCTGATGCAGGACCCGCAGGCCTCCGCCGACGACCGGCGCACCGCGCTGCGGGCCGCCGCGGACGCGCACGTCGCCCGCGCCCGGCAGTGCCAGCAGGGCGACGCGCCCGAGCAGCACCTGTGGGAGCTGGAGTGGATCCAGCGCCGCCGCGGCGCCGGGCTCGGCGCCACCGGGCCGCTCGCTGTGTTCTCCTCGCCGGGCTGGACGATCATGCGCGACGACTGGCTGTCGACCAGCTCCGCGCCGTCGCGCAACGTGCGGTACTTCGGCTTCGGGTCGACCAGCTCGCGCTGCATCGGCGTCGCCTACGTGCTGCTGCCGGACCGGTTCCACCTGCACCTGTCCACCCCCGCCGACCAGGCCGAGCCGATGGCGGCGTTCGCGCGCGAGCTGCGGGTGGTGATCGGCGAGCTGGTGGCACTGCTGGAGCGGTAAACCGCTGGCCGCCGGACGAGCGCCGTGCTGGGCTCCGCCGATGGAGAGATTCCTCGTCACCGGCAGCTCGGGGCACCTCGGTGAGGCGCTGGTCCGCACGCTGCGCGCCGACGGCGTCGGCGTCACCGGGCTGGACCGGTCGCCGTCGCCCTGGACCGACGTCGTCGCCCCGCTGGCCGACCGGGCCGCGCTGGCCGGCGCCCTGGCCGGCGTCACGCACGTCCTGCACACCGCGACGCTGCACAAGCCGCACGTCGGGTCGCACACCCGGCAGGAGTTCGTCGACAGCAACGTCTCGGGCACCCTCGCGGTGCTGGAGGAGGCCGCGTCCGCCGGGGTGCGCGGCGTCGTGTTCACCTCGTCGACCAGCGCGTTCGGCCGGGCGCTGAGCCCTGCCCCCGGCGGGCCGGCGACCTGGATCGACGAGAGCGTCGTGCCGCGGGTGCGCAACGTCTACGGCGCCACCAAGACCGCCGCCGAGGAGCTGTGCGAGCTCGCGTCGCTGGACCCGGGCCTGCCGGTGGTGGTGCTGCGGACCTCGCGGTTCTTCCCGGAGGCCGACGACCGCGACGAGATCCGGGCGCGGTTCGACGACGCCGCGGTCAAGCTGGTCGAGTTCTGCCACCGCCGGGTCGACGTCGCCGACGTGGTGTCCGCGCACCTGGCGGCGGCGCGCCGGGCGCCGGAGCTCGGGTTCGCCCGGTACGTGATCAGCGCGCCCACCCCGTTCACCCGCGACGACCTCGCCGGGCTCGGCCGGGACGCGCCCGCGGTGCTCGCCCGCCGGGCGCCGGAGGTGGCCGCGCTGCTGCGCGAGCGGGGCTGGGCGGTGCCGGCGGTGGACCGCGTCTACTCCTCGGCGCGCGCCGTCGCCGAGCTGGGCTGGCGGCCGCGGTGGGACGCCGCGACGATCACCGCGCGGCTGCGCTCCGGGGCCGGGCCGGGCAGCCCGCTCGCCGCGACGGTCGGCGCGAAGGGATACCACGCAGAGCCGACCGGCGTGTACACACCGTGAGATCAGCTCACCGGACCAGGTGACTGTAGGACGCAAGGGCTAACGCCGCGGGTGCGTGCGGCGGTATGGGTGACACAGCAGCATCCACTCCCTCAGCACCGACCCCTCAGCACCGACCCCTCTGCACCGACCCCTCTGTACCGACCCACTCAGCACCGCCCCACAGCGCTTGCCCCTCAGCACCGAGCCCGGAGGTCCGCATGACCGGCCCGCACCAGCCCCGGCCCCACCCCGCCGACGGGACCGCCGGTGCACGGCCGTCCCCGCAGCCCCGGCACGGCCGCTCCGAGCACGACTTCCCGGAGGACTCCTACCAGGGCGACCAGCACGGCGGCGGCTATCCGGACCTGCGGGCCGCCCGGCCCACCGAACGCCCGGTCCCCTCCGCCGAGGGCCCCGACGACCTGTACGGCGAGCGCCCCGCCGGGCCGGGCGGCTACGGCGACCCGGGTGGTTCCGGCGACCCGGGCAGCTACGGCGATCCGGGCAGCTCCCGCGACCACGGCGGCTACAGCGACCCGGGCAGCTCCCGCGACCACGGCGGCTACAGCGACCCGGGCGGTTACGGCGCCCCCGGCGGCCACAGCGACCCGGGCAGCTCCCGCGACCACGGCGGCTACAGCGAGCCGGGCGGTTACGGCGCCCCCGGCGGCCACGGCGACCCGGGCAGCTCCGGCGAGCACGGCGGTTACGGCGACTACGGCGATCCCGGCGACCCGGGCAGGCACGGCCGTCCCACCCCTCGCGGGCAGGCCGACCGGGACCACCGTGGCTATGGCGGTGAGGTGCCCGAGCCGGAGCCCGGTGCGGCCGGCCGGCCGGGCTACCTCGAACCGTCCCCGGCGGCCGCCACCCGCCGGCCCACCCACGGCGCCGGGCCGTCGCGCGGCGCCGGCTCCCGCCCCGGCTACGGCGAGTACGGCGATCCGGCGTCGCGCGGCGGGACCGCGATCGACGGCGGCCCGCCCTACGCCGCCCCGGCGACCGCGGCGGCCGCACCCGCCGGAGCGGGCTCAGGCTCGGAATCGGGAGCGGGCTCGGGACCGCGGACGGCGGTGGCCGAGCGGGCCGACTCCGACCTGGCGACCGGGCCGACCGCGGCCGTGCCGGCACAGCGCGGGGCGCCCGCCGGCCAGGTCCCGGGCGCGGCCTCAGCCACTGCCCCGGCCACCGCGTCGAACCCGGCCCCGGCTCCGGCCACAACCGCCGGGAACCGGCCGGCCACCGTCGCCGAGGCCGCCGCCGCCCGGTTCGGCAACCAGGGCGGCGCGCCGTCCAGCGGATCCGCGCCGGCCCCGGCCGCCGCCCAGGCATCCGCTCCGGCCGATGCACCGGCGGCTGCACCGGCGTTCGTTCCGCGGCGGGACCCGGCCGCACTCACCGTGCTCCGGGTGATCACCTACGTGCTGGTGTCGCTGTCCTGCCTGATCTTCCTGGCCGGTGCGGTGTACGGCGTCGTCGCCTGGCTGGAGCTGCGCGAGGCGCTCAGCACCTCGCCGCTGTTCGGCGGGATCGGCGGCTGATCCGGGCGCCCGGCCGGACACCCGGCCGGGCCCACAACCGGGCTCACAGCCGGGCCAGCACCTCGCGCAACCGTGCGTCGAACGCGGCGGGGTCCTCCATGAACCCGATGTGCCCGCCCGGGAAACGCTCGGGCGTCACACCCAGCCGGTCCGCCAGCGCGCGCGAGGTCAGGTCGCAGAGCTGGTCGTCGGAGTCCGCGCCGATCCCGACGGCCACCCGGCGGCCGCGCAGGGCGTCGAGATCGGGCACCCACCGCACGGTCTCGCGCATCTCGTGCAGGAAGAAGTGCCGCTCGTCGGCCGCCTGGCGTTCCTGGTCCGGATCCGGGCCGTCGGCCCCGGGCAGGCCGGTCGCGGCGGTCTCGCCCGGGCCGTCCCCCGGCCCCTCGGTGGGGTCCGCCGCCGGCGGCCCGACCGGCAGGTTCGCCGCCTCCATGAACAGCGCCCAGGCCGCACCGGCGCCCTGCTCCCGGTAGCGCCGCACCATCTCGTCGGTGGTGGCCCGCCGGGCGGCCGCGTCGGGCAGCAGCTCCTGCAACGGCGGCTCGTGCGCGACGACGGCGTGCACCAGCTCGGGCCGCGCCTGCAACAGTGCGAGCGAGACGACCGCACCGCCGCTCGACCCGAACAGCGTCGCCGGCCCCTGGCCCAGGTGCTCGACCAGCGCCGCGAGGTCCGCCGCGCGCAGCGGCACCGGGGAGTCGGCGTCGACGTCGTCGACCGGGCTGCGGCCGGTGCCGCGCGGGTCGAACGTGACGACGGTGTGATCGGGCGCGAGCAGCGCGGCCGTCGCGGCGAACCCGTCCGCCCCCATCGGGGACCCGACGAGCACCAGCAGCGGGCCGGTCCCGCGGACGTCGAAGTGGATACGGGCCCCGGCGACGTCCAGCACGGCGTCGGTGAGGGTTCCTGCGGTTTCTGCGGTGCCGGTCACGGGGTACCTCCGGTCGATTCGGCCTGCACGGGTTCCGACCGGCGGCGGACCCGGAACTCATCGCCGTACGCTGGAGATCGTGCCGAGAACGGTGGGCCGACCGATCGCCAGCCGCATCACCGCGATCCTGGGCGTCCTGCTGGCGCTATTGCTGCTCGGCGGGGCGCTCGTGTGGTTCGCCGAGCGCCGCGGCCTGACCACCGACGACCTGTGGGAGATCGTCGACCCGCCCCCGCCGGAGCAGTGCACCGAGGACGATCCCACCTCGGCGGGCTGCCTCACGCCGAGCACGCTGCGCCTGCACGACGCGGCGGTGGCCCGGTTCGGCGAGCCCGGACCGGACGCGCCGGTCCGGTCACTGACCTGCTGGTCCGAGCACGCCTGGAACCCGTCCAGCGACCATCCCCAGGGGCGGGCCTGCGACTTCTTCCCGGCCGGCTACGGCGAGTTCCCCGCCGGGACCGACCTGGAGCAGGGCTGGGCGGTGGCGGACTGGCTGCGGGAGAACTCGTCCGAGCTGCGGGTGCGGTACGTGATCTGGCAGGGCCGGATCTGGTACCGCGGCGCGGGAGACGCCGGGGAGGGCCGGGCGGGCTGGGGCCGTCCCTACGACGGCGGCGGCATCTACGACCCCGACGACGCGACCGGCGGGCACTTCGATCACGTGCACGTCAGCGTCCGGCCCTGACCGGCGACGGTCAGAGGACCTGCTCGCCGTACATCTCGCCGAGCGGGTCGGCGATCAGCTCGACCCGGGCGCCGTCGGGATCGCGGAAGTACACCGACACCCCGGAGTGCACCTCGTGCTCGACACCGGCCTCGGTCAGGCGCGCGACGAGCGCGTCCCACCGCTCCGGCTCGACGCTGATCGCGATGTGGTGCAGCCCGCCGAGCACCTCGGCGTACGGGCCGACGTCGAGCCCGGGGAAGTCGAAGAACGCGAGCAGGTTCCCGTTGCCGATGTCGAAGAAGAAGTGCGACGAGCCCGGGTAGTCCCGGTTCTCGATCAGCTCGGTCAGCGGGAAGCCGAGCACGTCCTGGTAGAACCGGACGGTCCGCTCGACGTCCGAGCTGACCAGGGCCGTGTGGTGCAGGCCGCGGGCGGTCGAGGCCGGTCGCTCCCCGGCGGGCCTCAGGTGGGTCCGGCGGATCCGGTCGCGTTCGGCGTCGAGGGTCGGGACGTCGGTGCTCATGGTGCTCAATCCCTTCGGTGCTGCCGTGGAAGATCGGTGCTGCTGGAAGATCAGTGCTGCCGGGCGATCAGTGCTGCTGGGCGATCAGTGCTGTGAAGTCCGCGACGTCGTCGAAGGCGTCGGTCCGTGTGGCCCGCGGCCGGTGCGCGACGACGTCGGCCAGCTCGCCGGCGGCCCGCTCGATCCGGTCCTCCAGGGTGCTCGACGAGTCGGTGGCACCCCAGTCCTCGGGGGCGGCGAACACGGCGGTCGGGACGACGACGGCGTGCAGGTGCGCGAACAGCGGGCGCATCGCGTGCTCCAGGGCCAGCGAGTGCCGCGCCGTCCCGCCGGTGGCGGCGACGAGCACCGGGGTGCCGGTCAGCGCCTCCCGGTCGAGGACGTCGACGAACGTCTTGAACAGGCCGCTGTAGGACGCCGCGAAGATCGGGGTCACCGCGATCACGGCGTCGGCCAGCGCGACCGAGTCCAGGACCGGCGACAACGACGCGTTCGGGAACCCGGTGAGCAGGTGGTCGGCCAGGTCGTGGGCGTGCTCGCGCAGCTCCACGGTCTCGATCTCGACCTGCTCCCCCCGATCCCGCAGCGCCGCCGAGGCGGCCGCGGACAGCCGGTCGGCGAGCAGCCGGGTCGACGACGGCGTCGACAGCCCGGCGCTCACCAAGACGATCCTGCGTGTCATCAGGCGGCCTCCGTCCCCTTCTCACCGTCGGTCTTCTCCGTGTCGGCGGTCGTCGCCGCGACCAGCGTGGCGTGTGTCGGCGCGTCCGGCACGCCGGGCGCGCGCAGCGCCGCGAACTCCTTGCGCAGCACCGGGACGACCTGCTCGCCGAGGATGTCCAGCTGCTCAAGCACGGTCTTGAGCGGCAGCCCGGCGTGGTCGATCAGGAACAGCTGACGCTGGTAGTCACCGACGTAGTCACGGAACCCGAGGGTCCGGTCGATGACCTGCTGCGGGCTGCCGACGGTCAGCGGGGTCTCCCGGCTGAAGTCCTCCAGCGAGGGACCGTGCCCGTAGACCGGCGCGTTGTCGAAGTACGGCCGGAACTCGCGCACCGCGTCCTGCGAGTTGGCCCGCATGAACACCTGGCCGCCGAGCCCGACGATCGCCTTCTCCGCCGGTCCGTGGCCGTGGTGCTCCCAGCGCTTGCGGTAGAACTCGACCATCCGCCGGGTGTGCGACGCCGGCCAGAAGATGTGGTTGTGGAAGAAGCCGTCGCCGTAGTAGGCAGCCTGCTCGGCGATCTCCGGGCTGCGGATCGAGCCGTGCCAGACGAACGGCGGGACGCCGTCGAGCGGGCGCGGGGTCGAGGTGAAGCCCTGCAGCGGGGTGCGGAAGCGGCCCTCCCAGTCCACCACCTCGTCGTCCCAGAGCTTGCGCAGCAGCGCGTAGTTCTCGACGGCGAGGTTCATCCCCTGCCGGATGTCCTGGCCGAACCACGGGTACACCGGGCCGGTGTTGCCGCGGCCGAGGGTGAGGTCGATCCGGCCGCCGGACAGGTGCTGCAGCATCGCGTAGTCCTCGGCGATCTTCACCGGGTCGTTCGTGGTGATCAGCGTGGTCGCGGTGGACAGCTGCAGCCGCTCGGTCAGCGCCGCGATGTAGCCCAGCGTCGTCGTCGGCGAGGACGAGAAGAACGGCGGGTTGTGGTGCTCGCCGAGCGCGAACACGTCCAGCCCGACCTCCTCCGCCTTGCGCGCGATGGCGACGACGTCGGAGATCCGCTGCGCTTCGGTCGGCGTCCGGCCCGTCGTCGGGTCGGTCGTGATGTCGCTGACCGAGAAGATTCCGAACTGCACGACTACCTCCGAGATTGTTGACCTGTCATCTACATTCTGTCCGAACGTAGGTGACGCGTCAACTATTCCGGTAGTCTGGGACGCGTGACACGGTGGCTGGACGAGCGCGAGCAGACGACGTGGCGGGGTTACCTGCGGATGCAGGCGAGACTGCAGGCGGAGCTGCACCGCAGGCTGCAGGCCGAGTCGGGCCTGTCGATCGCGGACTTCGACGTGCTCGTGGCGCTCACCGACCGGCCGGACGAGCGGGTGCGCGTGCTGGAGCTCGCGACGTCGCTGGAGTGGGAGAAGAGCAGGCTGTCGCACCACCTGGCCCGGATGCAGCGGCGCGGGCTGATCACCCGCGAGGAGTGCGACGACGACGGCCGCGGCAACTTCGTCGTCCTGACCGACCAGGGGCGGACCGCCATCGAGCGGGCCGCCCCCGGACACGTGGAGTCGGTCCGGGAGCTGGTCTTCGACACCCTCACCGACGACGACGTGGACGCGCTCGCCCGGATCACCGGCGCCGTCGGGGCGCGGTTGGACCGGGCGCGGCACTGACCCCGCCGCAGCGCCGCGCCCGCGTCCGGGGCCTGGTCCGGGGCCGGGTCCGGGTCCGGGTCGGCCGGAACCACGTCGGCCCGTGACCAGGTCGGTCGGGGCCGAGTCGCTCGAGGCCGGGTCCGGGGCCGGGTGGCTCGCAGCCGGGACCGGGCCGGGTAGCTCACAGCCGGGACCGGGCCGGGTAGCTCACAGCCGGGACCGGGCCGGGTAGCTCACAGCCGGGACCGGGCCGGGTAGCTCACAGCCGGGACCGGGCCGGGTAGCTCACAGCCGGGACCGGGCCGGGTGGCTCGCGGCCGGGTCCGGGGTCGGGTGGCCGGCCGCGTTCCGCGGAACGCCCCTGGGTCCCCTGCACCGGGCGGATCGCGTTCCGCGGAACGCGATCGCGGCCTGCCCGGCCGGTGCGGTGGGCGTTGGGCGGGCCGCGTCCTGCGCGTGCGCATCACCGCTCCCACCGCCCCGGCCGCGTTCCGCGGAACGCACCGCGGCTCTCGCCCACCGGCTGGATCGCGCTCCACCGGACGCACGGCGCGACTCGCCCGCTCGGCCCGGACCGCACCACCGGCCTCACCCGCCGTGCCCCATCGCGTTCCGCGGAACGCACCCACGGCACGATCCCTGCCGGCCGGGCCGGGTCCGCGGAAGCCGATCGGGCCACACCCGGCGGCCGGACCACGTTCCGCGGAACGCGCCGGGAGCCTCGTCCGCCGGCCTGGTCGCACTCCATGGGAGGCGCCGGGAGCCGGGGCCTTCTGCGTTCCGCGGAACGCAGTTCCGGACTGCCTGCCGGCCGGACCGCGGCCCCGCCGAACGCGCCACGCGGCTCGCCGCTTCGGCCGGCCACGCCCCGCGGAATACACGCACCACCGGAACCTTCTGCCGGCCGGACCGCGTTCCGCGGAACGCGCCCACGGGTCTCACCCGGCCCGATCGCGTTCCGCGGAACGCGACGGCGCCGCCCACCGCGGCCCCGCGGAACGCATCAGCGGGCTCCCCCACTGGCCTGACCGCGTTCCGCGGAACGCGTCGAGGCTGCCCCCGGCTCCGGCCGGACGCGCTCCATGGGAACGCTCCGAGGTCTCGCCCCACCATGCTCCGCGGAACGCACCACCGGACTCCCCGGCCGGCCCGGACCACGGCCCGCAGAACACACGTCACGAATCGCGCCCCGATCGACCCGACCGCGTTCCGCGGAACGCAGGCCCGTCCGGCCTCCCCAGCCGGCCCGACCGCGTTCCGCGGAACGCGTCGCCGCATGCGAGACGTGGCCGAGACGGTGCGAGACGGCCCGGAGCTGGACGGGCCGGAGCGGGGCGACGGCGACGGCGACGGCGAACAAGCCACCCGCCGTCACCGCCCGCCGCTGCTCACCACCTGCCCCGGCCCTCCGTCCGCGCCGGCTGTCCGTCCGGCTCACCCCCCGACCGGCTCACCGCCGGCCGTCCGATTTACCACCCGCCTGATGCTCCGCTGACCGCCCGATACCGCTGCCCGACCAGCTCACCGCCGCCCGGCCGACGCACCGCTGCCCGACCAGCTCACCGTCCGCCTGATGCACCGCTGACCGCCCGATGCCGCTGCCGCTCAATGCACCGCTGCCGGTCCGATGCACCGCTGCCGGCGCGGCTCACCGCTGCCCGGCGTCCCCGACGGTGCTCCCGGGGTAGCGGGTGCGGAGCAGCCCGCGACAGAAGTGCGCGTTGCCCTCGATCGAGATGCGCTGCGACCGGGCCATCCGCAGCTTCAGCGGAACCTGCTCGGCCGGGTACGGGACTCCGTCGTGCCCGACCAGCACCGGCTCGCCGTCACCGGTGCCGAGCCCGATCGCGGCCCGCCGCCTGCGCAACGCGTCGGTGCCGGGACCGGCGGGCAGGTCGCCGAGCGTCACCCCGTGCAGCGACTCCGGGGTGCGGTCCGGGTCGGCGCGCAGCAACGCGGTCAGCGCGCGCTCCATCGCCGCGGCGTGCGCCTTGCGCCGGAACGTCTCCCGCAGGCCGTCGAGGTCGGAGTCGGCCTCGTGCCGGAAGGTGCCGCGGTATCCGGCGTCGGCGGCCAGGCCGGCGTTGATCAGGTCCGAGTCGTGATGGTCGTCCAGTTCGACGACGATCTCACCGGTCCAGTCGAGCGCGGTCAGGACGTCCTTCGCGTCGGACGCCATCAGATAGGCGAAGTTCGGGGCGCAGAAGGCGGTGGGCAGCCGCAGGTGGACCTCGACCCGGTCGCCGTCCACCTCGATCGACCGGACGAACTCCAGGTCGGTGATCGGCTCGTCCAGCTCCGGATCGACGACGGCGTCCAGCGCACGACGGGCCGCCGCGACCCGGCAGCCGGGCCCGCCCACCGCCGTGGCCGCGGCGGTCACGGCAGCGCCGGAACCACCCCGAACACCGGCGGGGCCAGCGGGAACGCCGGCGGCGCCATCCGGAACACCGACGAGGCCAGCGGGAACGCCGGCTGGGCCACCGGCGGCGTCGAGCACCGGCGTGTTCACGAGGCCACCGCCACTTCCTCCGGGGTCTCGTCGCGCAGCTGCAGCTGCTCCGGCACCTCGATGTCGTACATCGTCGCGGCGTTCAGGCCGAGGATCTTCTTCTTCTGCGCGGTGGTCAGCGGCGCGTACTCGGCCAGCTCCTCGGGGATCTGGAAGTCGACGAACCGCTCGACCAGCCAGCGCGGCGTCCAGATCGCGTAGTCGCTGGAGAACTGGATGCGGTCCTCGCCGATCCAGTACAGGAGCTCGCCGAGGATCTGGGCGAAGTACTTGGGCCGGGTGTGGATGAACGGCATCGCGACCGCCAGCCCGGCGTGCACGTTCGGCTCCTGGGTGGCGATCCAGCAGAAGTCCTCGAGCCGCGGCAACCCGCAGTGCTCGACGACGAAGTTCAGCTCGGTGAAGTCGGTCGCCACCTTGTCGACGTCGGCCACGTCGAACGCGTCCCGGTCCAGCGGCCGGATGGTCGGCCCCTTGTGCACGTGGATGTTGCGGATCCCCAGCTCCTGGGCGGCCTCCAGGTACCGGTAGGACCAGAGGTCGTCGAGCTTCCAGCCGCGGGAGTCGCCGTGCCACTCGGCGGTGTAGAGCTTGACGCCCTTGAGGCCGAACCGCTTCGCGTCCTCGCGCAGCCGGCGCAGACCCTCCTCCCCGTTGCGCGGGTCCCAGTTGTGGTTGTAGGTGAGCCGGTCCGGGTTGGCCCGGGCGAGCGCGAACGCCTCCTCGGTCTGGCCGAAGCCGTTGACGTAGAACTCGCCGAGCTGGGCCGGCTGGAAGATCGCGTGGTCGACGTGGCCGTCGATGAACAGGTCCTTCATCAGCCGGTCGCCGCCCTGGTAGAGGTAGTCCTCGTAGGGCCAGACCTCGGACTCCGGGCTGAGGTTGCGGTGGTAGTCGTAGAAGCAGTCGATGAACTGCCTGCCGTGGATGTTGCGCTGGTTCTCCGGTCGCGCGTCCCACAGCGCCACGTGCGCGTCCACGATGAAGTAGGACTCACCGTTCGTCGAGTACATCGTCGTCCTCCCGGTCGCGGCGAGGTGGTGGACACCCCGCGACTGCGCGGGCCGGTGCAGGTCCCGCGTCGGAGCCCGACGGTAGGAACGCCGGACACCCGGATGGCGCCCCCGGCGTCTCAACCTGAGACGAGACGGCCGCGCCGGGGCGTGCACCGTGGAGACACCGGCCGGGTGGGAGGTGCGTGATGGGGCAGCCGCCGGCGCCGGCGCGGATCTCGGCGTCCTGGATGCGCAGCGAGACCTACGGCGCGCCGACCGAGGCGGTCAGCCCGGCCTTCACCGGCACCGTCGACGACGGGTCGCTGTTCGCCCGCTGCGGCAGCGAGGTGCTCGCCGGGCTGCACGAGGCGTTGCCGGGCGAGCCGATCAGCCTGATGCTCACCGACGCCGAGGGCGTCGTGGTGTCCCGGCTGTGCGACGAGCGCGCCCTGCTCGACGCGCTCGACGACACCTACCTGGCCCCCGGGTTCGCGTTCGGCGAGCGGGAGGTGGGCACGACCGGGCTCGGACTCGCGCTGGCCGACCGGGTGCCGTCGCTGGTCCGCGGCGACGAGCACTACTGCGCCGGGCTGTGGGGCTACACCTGCGCCGCCGCGCCGGTGCTCGACCCGGTCGACCAGAACCTGCTCGGCAGCATCAACCTCACCACCTGGTCGCAGCGCTCGTCCGGCCTGCTGCTCGCGCTCGCGCGGACCGCGGCCGGGCAGACCTCGGCGCTGATGCTGGCGCACGGGCGGGGCGCGGCGTCCCGCCCGGCGCCGCGCGGCGAGGTGTTCCGGATCGCCCCGCAGGCGCCCGCGCTCGCCGCGGACGGGCTGTCCGCCGGCTGGCGGCAGGCGCTCGACGAGGTCGCCGCGGCGCTGCGCGACGGCGCCCGGGTCGGGATCGTCGGCGAGCCCGGCGCCGGGAAGTCGGCGCTGCTGGCGGCGGCGCTGCGCGCGGCCCGGCCACGGCACCGGGTGCTGCACGCCCGCCCGCCGGCCGCCGCGGACGCCGTCGACTGGCTGTCGCTGTGGGCGCCGGAACTGGGCAAGCCGGACACCGCGGTGATCGCCGGGCGGGTGCACGAGCTGCCCGCCCCGGTCGCGACCCGGCTGGCCGGCCTGGTCCGCGCGCTCCCGCCGACAGCCCTGAGCATGACCGCCGGCTCGGCCGACGCGGTGCCCGAGGCGCTGGGCCGGCTGCTCGACGTCGTCGTCGAGGTCCCCGCGCTGCGGCACCGGTCGGCGGACGTGCTGCCGCTGGCCCGGCACTTCGCGCGGCCCGGGACGACCTTCACCGACGACGCCGTCCGCGCCCTGCGCGGCCATCCGTGGCCGGGCAACGTCGAGCAGCTGCGCCGGGTCGTCCGGGACGCCTGCGCCCGCAGCACCGTCGTCGACCTGCGGCACCTGCCCGCCGAGCTGCTCACCGGCCGGTCCGCCGCGCTCACCCGGATCGAGGCGCTGGAACGCGACGAGCTGGTGCGCTGCCTCAACGGGCACGGGATGAGCGTGACCCGGGCCGCCGAGGAGCTGGGGATCTCCCGGGCCACCGCCTACCGGCGGGTGCAGCGCTACGGCATCACGCTCCCCGACCGGGCCCGCTGACGCTCACAGCCTGCGCACGCAGGAACCCACCCACACGCCGCCGAGCAGCACGACGATCCCGCCGGTCACCAGCGCCCCGACCACGAGCAGGGACACCCCGCCGGCGAGCACCAGGGCGGCGACGAGGAGCTGGATCCACAGCAGCACCGCCCCAGGATTGCACCGCGCACGATCCCTCGCACGATCCCGCGCAGCACGGCGCACCATCGCGCGCACAGCGCGGCGTACACCCACAGGGACACCACCGGGGTGCCGCGAACCGCGTCCGGTGCCATCATCGGTGCAGCGGGCAACGGCGCTCGCAGGGCCGCCCGGGTGACGACGTCCGACCGATCGGACGCACTGTCCACACCCGTTCGGCCGTTCCTGCGGCGGCCGGGGGAACCTGCACCCTCCCCGGACGTCACAGGTGGTGACGGACGGCGTCCGGCCCCGGTGCCCGGGGCGGCGTCCGGACGCACCGGGGGACAGGGCACCATTTCCGGGTGGTACCTGATCGGAGGCTTGCGTGATCGGACTGTCGGACACCGTGGCCGCGTTGCTGGCCGCGATCCCGGCTGCGCCGATCCGGTCGCTCCTCGTGATCGGTCTCGGGGCCTTCCTGGAGGGCCCGATCGTCACCGTCGCCGCGGCCGCACTGGCCGGCGCCGGTCAGCTGCCCTGGTGGGGGGTGTGGCTGGCCGCGGTGGTCGCCGACGTCGTCGGCGACACCCTGCTCTACGCGCTCGGCAGGCACGGCGACCGGCCGGCCGTCGCCCGGGTGCTGGTCCGGCTCGGCCTGTCCGACGCCCGCCGCGAGGCCCTGACCCGCGAGGTGCACACCCACCTGCCCCGGATCGTCGTCGGGGCGAAGCTCGTCGACATCGGGGCGATCCCCGCCTACCTCGCGGCCGGTCTGGCGAACGTCGGCTACCAGCGCTTCCTGTCCTGGATCATCCCGGCGACCGCGGTCCGGGCGGCCGTGCTCGTCGGCGTCGGCTACGCGGCGGGCGACCGGCTCGCCGCGGACCTGGAGAGCCGGCCGTGGCTGCTGGTCGTCGCCGGGATCGCGGTCGGTGTGGCGCTGGTCGTCGGCAGGCTGGCGATCGTGCGGGCCACCGCGGGCCGCCGCCGGGCGCACGCCCGCTGACCGGCGCCGGCGTGGGACGCGCCGGGCGGCGCGGGCCCGGCGGTCCGGACATCCCGCCCAGCTGACGGGAACGCGTTGACAGGCACCGCCGGGCCCGGGTGGGCTGGGCGGTGGTCCGGACCGGAGGGGAGGCGGGTGCGCGTGCGTACCGACGTCGTCCGCCCCGTGTGGTCCGTGCGCAGGCACGTCGACCACTGCCGGGTCTGCGCCGACCTGTGTCGCTGAACCCGATCGCCCCGCCGCCGATCCGGTCCGACCCGCCCCTGGAGCCCTCCCGTGCTCGACGTACGCCGCCTGGCGATCCTCCGTGCCATCCGTGACCACGGGTCGCTGTCCGCGGCGGCCCGGTCGCTCTACCTCTCGACCTCCGCCGTCTCCCAGCACATGAACGCCCTGGAACGCGAGGCCGGGCTGCCGCTGCTGCTGCGCGCGCCCGGCTCCGGCGGCCGGCTCACCGCGGCCGGGGAGATCCTGGCGGTGCACGCCGAGGCGCTGCTCTCCCGGCTGGCGGAGGCCGGCGCGGAGATGGCCGCGCTCGCCGCGCAGCGCGCCGGGCGGCTGCGGGTCACCGCGTTCGCCGGGCCGGCCGACACGCTGCTGCCCGCCGCGCTGGACCGGCTCCGCGCCGGGTTCCCCCGGGTGGACGTCGACGTCCGGGTGACCGGAGCGGACGACGCCGTCGCCCGGCTGCGCGCCGACGAGACCGACCTGGCGCTGCTCACCGGGGTGCCCGGTGCGGGCGGCGGCGAGGACGGCGTCGTCAGCACCCCGGTGTACGCCGAGCGGTTCGTGCTGCTGGTGCCCGACCGGCACCGGTGGCGGCACCGGCCTGCCGTCCGGCTGGACGAGCTGGCCGGGGAGCGGTGGATCCTGGGCGCGCCGTCCGGCCCGACGCCCGAGGAGCGGATCGTCCGCCGGGCCTGCCGGGAGGCCGGGTTCGTGCCCGCGGTGGCGCACCGGGCGGACGCCCCGGACACGGTCCGTGAGCTCGTCGCGGCCGGGACCGGGATCGCGCTCGTCCCGGAGCTGACGACCGGTGACCGGGCGGCCCGCGGAGCCGGCGCGGTCGCCGTCGTCCCGGTCGCCGGCCGGGCGCCGGTCCGGGACGTGCTCGTCGCGACCGCCCGCGGGGTCCGGAACCGGCCCCCGGCCGTCGAGGGGCTGCTGCGCGCGCTGCGCGAGGCGGCCGCGGCGCACGCCCTGGACCGGACGCTCACCGCGGCCGCCGGCTGACCGGCCGGATCACCCCCGCAGCTCGGGGAACGCGTCGTCGCGCCACTCGAGCGCGGCGGCCGCCTCCGGCTGGTCGGTCTCCCGCCGGCGCAGCTCCACCCGGCGGATCTTCCCGGAGATCGTCTTCGGCAGCTCGGTGAACTCCAGCCGCCGCACCCGCAGGTAGGGGGCCAGGTTCGCGCGGGCGTGCGCGAGGATCGCCAGCGCCGTGTCCCGGGTCGGCTCCCAGCCGGGCGCCAGCGCGACGTACGCCTTGGGCACGGCCAGCCGGACCGGATCGGGCTGCGGCACCACGGCCGCCTCCAGCACCGCCGGGTGCTCGACGAGCACGCTCTCCAGCTCGAACGGCGAGACCTTGTAGTCGGACGCCTTGAAGACGTCGTCGGTGCGCCCGACGTAGAACAGGTAGCCGTCGGCGTCCCGGGTCGCGGTGTCCCCGGTGTGGTAGAAGCCGCCGGCCATCGCCTCCGCGTTCCGCTCGGGGGAGTCCAGGTAACCGGTCATCAGGCTGAGCGGGCGGCGGGCCAGGTCGATGCAGATCTCGCCCTCGGTGTCCGAGACCTCGCCGGTGGCCTCGTCGACGAGCACCACCGGGACGCCGGGCAGCGGGCGGCCCATCGAGCCGGGCTTGACCACCGAACCGGGGGTGTTGCCGACCGACGCGGTGGTCTCGGTCTGCCCGAACCCGTCGCGCAGGGTGAGCCCCCAGTGCCGCTGCACCTGGTCGATGATCTCCGGGTTCAGCGGCTCGCCCGCCGCGATGACCTCGCGCAGCGATCCGGGCCCGCCGGACAGGTCGGCCTTGATCAGCATCCGCCACACCGTCGGCGGAGCGCAGAACGTGCTGACCCGCCGGCTGCGCAGCGTCTCCAGCAGCGCCGCGGCGTCGAACCGGGTGTAGTTGTAGAGGAAGATCGTCGCCCCGGCGATCCACGGCGCGAAGAAGCAGCTCCAGGCGTGCTTCGCCCAGCCCGGCGAGCTGATGTTGAGGTGCACGTCGCCGGGGGTGAGCCCGAGCCAGTACATGGTGCTCAGGTGACCCACCGGGTACGACGCCTGGGTGTGCTCGACGAGCTTCGGCCGGCTGGTGGTGCCGGAGGTGAAGTACAGGAGCAGCCGGTCGTCGGCGGTGGTGCCGGGATGCTCGAGCGGTGCCTCGGCGTCCGCGGCGGGCACGGTGTCGGCGGGGGTGTCGGCGGCGGTGTAGTCCAGCCAGCCCGGCGCCGATCCGCCGACGGCGACCAGCACCCGGCCGTCGTGCAGGCCGTCGAACTTGTCCGCGCAGGACGCGTCGGCGATCACGAACCGGGCCGCGCCGCGCTCGAGCCGGTCCGGCAGGTCGGGCGCGCCGAGCGCCGTCGTGGTCGGCATGACGACCGCGCCGAGCTTCATCACGGCGAGCATCGACTCCCACAGCTCGACCCGGTTGCCGAGCATGACCAGCACGCTGTCGCCGCGGGAGACGCCGAGCGAGGCGAGCCACCGGGCGACCCGGTTGGAGCGGCGGCGCAGCTCGTCGAAGGTCCAGGAGCCCTCGGTGCCGTCCTCCTCGACGATCTGCAGGGCGGGCCGGTGGTCGCCGTCGGCGATCACGTCGAACCAGTCGTGCGCCCACTGGAACGGGCCGGACAGCTCGGGCCAGCGGAAGTCGGCGACCGCCTTCTCGTGCTCGCCGTGCAGCGCGACGAGCCGGTCCCGGGCGTCCCGGAGGATCTCGTGGTTGGTGCTCGGGTGGCTGGTGCTCATGCGTGCGCCTCCGCGTTCTCGGTCTCGTGCTCCAGGGCCCGGTTCCGGGTCTCGTGCAGGAACGAGACGCTGACCAGCGAGATCACCGCGGTGATCGAGAGCATCACGCCGATCGCGATGCTGCCGAACGACGCGGCGAGGCCGGGCGCGAGCAGCGGCGGGATCGCGCCGCCGAGGACCCCGGCCAGGTTGTAGCCGAGCCCGGCGCCGGTGTAGCGGTGCTCGGCCGCGAACAGCTCCGGCAGGTACGACCCGGCCGGCCCGTAGGACACCGAGAAGATCACCAGGGTGACCGAGAGGCCGATCCCGAACGCCAGCGGCGTGCCGATGTCCAGCACCGGGAACAGCGCGAGCGCCCAGACGATGCCGGCGATGCAGGAGACCCGGATGACGTTGCGGCGCCCGAACCGGTCGGACAGGATCCCGGAGATCACGATCCCGGCGCCGAAGACCACCGACGCGCCGATGCCCAGGCCGAGCACGACCGGGCGGGGCAGCGCGGCGCCGTCCGGGTCGGTGCCGTAGGCGGTCAGGTACGCGGTGCCCATGTAGAAGAAGGCGAACAGCATGGTCAGCGCGCCGGCCGACAGCAGCACCTCGCGCGGCTGGGCGCGGACGGCCTCCAGGAACGGCAGCCGCTTCGACCGGTCCAGGGTGGCCGCCTCGGCCTTGGCCCGGACCTGGGCGTCCTTGAACGCGGGGGTCTCCTCGATCGAGAGCCGGACCCACAGGCCGACGCCGATCAGGGCGATCGAGAGGATGAACGGGATCCGCCAGCCGTAGGTCAGGAACGCGTCGTCGTCGTCGCCCATGACCAGGCCGGTGACCAGGAAGGTGCCGGACGACAGCGCGAACGCGATCGCCGGGCCGAGCTGCGGGAACACCCCGTACAGCCCGCGCTTCTCCTTCGGCGCGTACTCGGCGGTCAGCAGGGTCGCGCCCGCCCACTCGCCGCCGACGGCGAAGCCCTGGCAGAAGCGCAGGAACACCAGGATCAGCGGGGCGGCGACGCCGATCGTCTCGGCCGAGGGCAGCAGCCCGATCAGCACGGTCGCGATCCCCATCAGCAGCAGGGTCGAGATCAGCGTCCGCTTGCGGCCGATCCGGTCGCCGTAGTGGCCGAAGACGACGGCGCCGACCGGGCGGGCGAAGAAGGCGACGGCGAACGTCGCGAAGGACGCGACGGTGCCCGCGGTGGCGCCGAGCGCCGGGAAGAAGACCGTCGGGAACACCAGCGCGGCGGCGGTGCCGTAGATGAAGAAGTCGTAGAACTCGATCGTCGTCCCGGCACAGCTGGCCGCGGCGACCCGGCGGAGCGGGACCGGTTTCGTCGTCTCCGGAGGGGACGCGTCGGACATGGGCAGGGGCTCCTCGTCGAGCGGGACGGGTGTCGGGCGGATGGGTGGACGAGAGGTTCACCGAGCCGGTGCCGGTGCCGCTACCCACCGAAGTGGGGCTACCCACTTCGGTGGGTAGCCGGCTCGCAGGGCGCTTGACGCCGACCGGGACACATGCGACAACGCACCCGGGACGCGGATGATGAAGCACATCCGCGCGCACCGATGGAGGGCACCCGTGGTCGACGGTGGCACGGCGTGGGACGCGGCCCGGGACGCGCGCAGCGACGCGGCCGGTGGCCCGGCGTGGCATGCGGCGGAGGACGTCGTGGCGCGGACGCTGGAGGCCTCGCTGGCGCGGCGGCTCGGCGAGCTGCACCGCAGCACCGGGCTGCCGGTGGTGTTCGGCGGCGCGACCCGCAGCTGCGCGGCCGGGCAGAAGCTGACGATCACCCGGCTGGCGGGCACCCTGGGCGACTCGCTGCGCCAGCTGGACGTGGTGTCCGGGCGCGGCCTCGGCGGTGCCGCGATGGTGCGCAGGCGGCCGTGCCGGGTGAACGACTACGCCTCGACGGCCGGCATCACCCACGACTACGACCTGCCGGTCGTCGAGTACGAGAAGCTGACCTCGATCCTGGCCTACCCGATCATGGTGGGCGGGGCGGTCCGCGGGATGGTCTACGGGGCGGTCCGCGCGGATCGGCCGATCGGTGACGTCGCCGTCCGCCGGACCGGTGCGATCGCCACCCAGGTCGCCCGGGACGTCACCGCGGCGCTGGAGCCGGTCGCCCCGGCCCCGGGCGGCGGGGCCGGCCCGGACCGCAGCACGGCGCTCGACGAGCTGGCGGCGCTGGCCCGGTCCACCGCCGATCCGGGCCTGCGGGCCAAGCTCGACCAGATCCACCGCGCGCTCACCGGTTCCCGCCCGCCGACGGCCGCCCCGCCGGGGACCCTGCTGGCGCCGCGGGAGGCGGAGGCGCTGCGGCTGGTGGCGGTCGGGGCGAGCAACGCCGAGATCGCCGCGGACATGGGCCTGGCGGTGGACACCGTGAAGACCTACCTGCGCAGCGCGATGCGCAAGCTCGGCGTGCACAACCGCACCAAGGCGGTGCTGGCGGCCCGCTCCGCCGGCCTGCTCTGATCCTCCCTTCGGGTCGGACCCCGGGGCACCGGGCGGGTGCTGCCGCCCGGGAGCGGGTGCAGGGAGCATCATGGGCAGGCATGAGCCGGGTGCACGCGTTCTCCGACGACGCTCTGGGTGACGCCGACGCGGTCGGTCTGGCCGAGCGGCTCCGCCGCCGCGAGGTCTCGGCGGCCGAGCTGCGGACCGCGGTCGCCGGGCGGGCCGCGCTCGTCGAGCCGCAGCTGCACGGCCTGGCGCTGGACCGGATCGCCGATCCGGTGACCGGCGAGCGGGCCGGGCCGCTGGCCGGCGTCCCGACGCTGGTCAAGGACAACACCGACGTCCGCGGCTGGCCGGTCACCAACGGCACCGTCGCCTACGTCCCGGCGCCCGCCCGGGAGCACGCCGAGGTCACCCGGCAGCTGCTGGCGACCGGCCTGGACCTGCTGGGCCTGACCCGGATGCCGGAGTACGGCCTGAACGCCTCCACCGAGTTCGCCGCCGCCGAGCCGACCCGCAACCCGTGGGACCCGCGGTTCTCGGCGGGCGCGTCGTCCGGCGGCGCGGCGGCGCTGGTCGCGGCCGGTGTGGTGCCGGTCGCGCACGCCAACGACGGCGGCGGCTCGATCCGGATCCCGGCCGCGGCCTGCGGGCTGGTCGGGCTGAAGCCGACCCGGGGCAGGCTCGCCCCGAACGCGAACGGCGCCCGGATGCCGATCGACCTGGTCGCCGACGGGATCGTGTCCCGGACGGTGCGCGACACCGCGACCTTCCTGGCCGCCGCGGACCGGTACCGCCGCAACCCGGCGCTGCCGCCGGTCGGCCTGGTCGAGGGCCCGGCCCGCCGGCGGCTGCGGATCGGGCTGGTGCTGGACTCGCCGACCGGCGCGCAGATCGACGCCGAGACCCGGACGGCGGTCACCGAGGTGGCCGAGCTGCTCGGCAAGCAGGGGCACCTGGTCGAGCCCGCGAGCACCGGCATCGGGTCCCGGTTCGTCGACGACTTCCTCGACTACTGGGGGCTGCTCGCGTTCTCGGTGGTCACCGGCGGCCGCTGGCTGCACGGCCGCACGTTCGACCCGGACCGGCTGGACGCGCTCACCCACGGCCTCGCCGACCACTACCGGAAGGCGATGGCCCGCACCCCGGTGTTCCTGCACCGGCTGCGCCGGGTCGCGCAGTCCTACACCGAGCTGTTCACCCGGCACGACGTGCTGCTCTCGCCGGTGCTGGCGCACACCCCGCCGGAGATCGGCTGGCTGAGCCCCGCGGTCGGGTTCGACGAGCTGACCCGGCGGCTGCTCGACTACGTGGCGTTCACCCCGCTGTGCAACGTCGCGGGTGCCCCGGCGATCGCGGTGCCGGCCGGGGCGGCGGGCAACGGGCTGCCGCTGGGGGTGCACCTGTCCACCGCGGCCGGGGACGAGCGCACCCTGCTGGAGCTGGCGTTCGCGCTGGAGTCCGACCGGCCGTGGCCGCGGATCCAGGGCTGAGCAGCGGCGGCCCCGGACCGCTCAGATGTTGCCGCGGCGCTCCTGCTCCCGCTCGATCGCCTCGAACAGCGCCTTGAAGTTGCCCTTGCCGAAGCCGAGCGAGCCGTGCCGCTCGATCAGCTCGAAGAACACCGTCGGCCGGTCCCCGACCGGCTTGGTGAAGATCTGCAGCAGGTAGCCGTCCTCGTCGCGGTCCACCAGGATCCCGCGGGAGCGCAGCTCGCCGATCGGCACCCGGACCCGGCCGATCCGGGCGCGCAGGTCCGGGTCGTCGTAGTAGGCGGCCGGGGTGTCGAGGAACTCGACGCCGCGGGACCGCAGCACGTCGACGGTGCGCAGGATGTCGTCGGTGGCGAGCGCCAGGTGCTGGACGCCGGGGCCGCCGTAGAACTGCAGGTACTCGTCGATCTGCGAGCGCCGCCGCCCGGGCGACGGCTCGTTCAGCGGGAACTTCACCCGGTGGTTGCCGCTGGCGACGACCTTGCTCATCAGCGCCGAGTAGTCGGTGGCGATGTCGTCGCCGACGAACTCGGCCATGTTCGTGAAGCCCATGATCCGCCGGTAGAAGTCGACCCAGGTGTCCATCCGGCCGAGCTCGACGTTGCCGACGACGTGATCGAGCGCCTGGAACAGCCGCGGCCCCCGGTCCGCGACGGTGGACGAGCGGGCGACGTAACCGGGCAGGTAGGGGCCGGTGTAGCGGGAGCGGTCGACCAGGGTGTGCCGGGTGTCGCCGTAGGTCGCGATCGCGGCGGTCCGGACGGTGCCGTGCTCGTCGGCGAGGTCGTGCGGCTCGACGAGCACGGTGGCGCCGTGCGCGCGGGCGTGCGCGATGCAGCGGTCCACGTCGGGCACCTCGAGGGCGATGTCGACGATGCCGTCGCCGTGCGCGCGATGGTGGTCGGCGACCGGGCCGGCCGGGTCGACGGCGCCGCGCAGCTCGAACCGGACCGCACCGGAGCGCAGCACGTACGCCTGGTGGTCGCGGTTGCCGGTCTCCGGGCCGGAGTAGGCGACCAGCTCCATCCCGTGGACGACCTGGTGGACCAGCGCGGCCTGGGTGGCGTTGCCGACCGCCCACACCACGGCGTCCCAGCCGGTCACCGGGAACGGGTCGCGGGAGCCGTCGTGCTCCACCAGGCCGACCAGGCGGTGCAGGGTGGCGGCGTCCAGCTCGGCCAGCCGTTCGGCGTCGGTGAGGGTGTGCTCGACGGTCATCGGGTCACCTCCGGGGTGGGGCACGGGTGTGCACCGAGGACACCTCAGTCCGGTGAGCTCGGCAACCAGACCAGCAAGAGCTGGCGCCACCGCCCAGATCGGCCCGGCGTGGACCGCGCCGTGCTGGGCGCAGCGCCCAGCAGCCGGCGGTCACCTCCCGGGCCCGCGCCCGGCCCAGCTCCAGGCGTACGCCGGGTCCTCGACGGCCGCGCCGCCCGGGCCGAGCGACAGCGGCGCGAAGGTGTCGACCATGACGGCCAGCTCGTCGAAGAACTCCGCACCGAGCGACCGTTCGACCGCGCCGGGCTGCGGGCCGTGCGAGTGGCCGCCCGGGTGCAGCGAGACCGAGCCCTGCCCGATGCCCGACCCCTTACGGGCCTCGTAGTCGCCGCCGCAGTAGAACATCACCTCGTCGGAGTCCACATTGGAGTGGTAGTAGGGCACCGGCACGGCCAGCGGGTGGTAGTCGACCTTGCGCGGCACGAAGTTGCAGATCACGAAGTTGCGGCCGGCCAGCACCTGGTGCACCGGCGGCGGCTGGTGCACGCGGCCGGTGACCGGCTCGAAGTCGGCGACGTTGAGGGTGTAGGGGTACAGGCAGCCGTCCCACCCGACGACGTCGAACGGGTGGGTGGGCACGACGTGCCGGGTGCCGGTCACGCCGTGCTCCCCGCCGCGGTGCTTGATCAGGACCTCGACGTCGGTGCCCTCCACCAGCAGCGGGCCGTCCGGACCGTGCAGATCGCGCTCGCAGTACGGGGCGTGCTCGAGCAGCTGGCCGTAGCGGGACAGGTACCGCTGCGGCGGCCCGATGTGCGAGCTCGCCTCGATCGCGTACAGCCGCAGCGGCTCGGACCCGGCCGGCACCCAGCGGTGCGTGGTGGACCGCGGCAGCACCACGTAGTCGCCCTCGCGGGCGTCGATCACGCCGAACACCGTCTCCACCACGGCCGCGCCGGACTCGACGTACAGGCACTCGTCGCCGATCGCGTTGCGGTACAGCGGGGAGGGCGCACCCGCGACGACGTAGGAGATCCGCACGTCGGCGTTGCCGAGCACCAGCTGCCGCCCGGTCACCGGATCGGCCGCCTTCCAGTCCGGCCCGCCGAGCCCGTGCAGCCGCAGGTGCCGCGGGATCAGCGGCCGGTTCTCCCGCAGCTCCTGGCCGGGGAGCTCCCACGGGGTCGCGTCGACGATCGCCGACGGCACCCCGCGGTGGTAGAGCAGCGAGGAGTCCGCGGAGAACCCCTCCTCCCCCATCAGCTCCTCCCGGTACAGCGTCCCGTCCGGGGCGCGGTGCTGGGTGTGCCGCTTCGGCGGGACGTCACCTGCTCTGCGGTAGTACGCCATCGGACCGGCTCCTCCCCCGTGGGCTGCGGTGCGGCCCGATACTCCCGGCGGCCGGCCCGGTGGCGCCAGCGGGCGGCCTACCGTTGCTCCGGTGACGACCGACGACCTGCCCGGCCGCCCCGCGCCGTCCGGGCCGCCCCGTACCCGTCCGCTGGACCCGGCCGGGCTGGATCCCGAGCGGGCCGCACTGCACGCCCGGATCGCCACCGGGCCGCGGAAGGCGCAGGCCGGGGTGCCGCTGACCGACGAGCGCGACCGGCTGCTCGGCCCGTTCGGGGTGATGCTGTTCTCGCCCCGGATCGGCGACGCCGTGCAGCAGGTCGGGGCCGCGTTGCGGTTCGACGACGACCTCCCGCCCCGGTTGCGCGAGCTCGCCGTGCTCGCCGTCGCCGTGCACCACCGCAGCGCGTTCGAGTGGTCGGCGCACGAGCGTCCGGCCCGGGAGTCCGGCCTGTCCACCGGGCAGCTGCGGGCGGTGCTCGACGGCGCCGTCCCGGACGGGCTGGACGCCGCCGAACGGACCGCGCTGGACGTCGTCCGGACCCTGCTGACCACCCGTGACCTGGACGACGACCGCTACGCCGGCGTGCTGCGCGAGCTCGGCCGGGACACCCTGGCCGCGCTGGTGTGGCTGACCGGCTACTACGCGATGCTCGCCGGGGCGCTGGCGGTGTTCCGGCCGGAGTAGCGGGTACCCGCGGTCAACGGCCTACCGCGCGCGGCCGCGATCGCGGATGCTGGGTGTGCCGGAGCCGGGTGGAGGGAGCAGCGTGACCGGGACCGTCGTGGGGCAGACCGTCGCCTCCGCCATGCACACCTTCCCGAAGACCTGCCGGCCGGCGACGACGGTCGGCCAGGCCAGGGCGCTGTTCGGCAAGCCGAAGGTGCACGCGCTGCTGCTGGTCGACGACGACGGGCTGCTGCACGCCGTCGTCGAACGGGCCGACCTGGCCGGACGTGCCGACGCCGCACCGGCCGCACCGGCCGGCCGGCTGGCCGGTCGCACCGTCGGACCGGCCGCGGACCTGCGGACCACCTGGGACGCGATGGCGGGCGAGGGGCGGCGCAGGCTGGCCGTCGTCGACGACGGCGGCCGGCTGCTCGGGCTGCTCTGCCTGAAGCGGTCCGGCCGCGGCTTCTGCTCCGACGAGGGCATCCGCGCCCGGGAACGGGAGCGCGCCGGGCCCGGCCGGACCGCCCGATCGGGGTGATCGTCGCCACATCGGCGTGAGGGAGCCGGCCGTGGGGCACTCCCACCCACGCAGGCAACCCGAGGAGGTCATCGTGTCGTTCACCGACAAGATCAAGAACAAGGCCGAGAACGCCACCGGCGTCGCCAAGGAGAAGGCCGGCGAGGCGACGGGTGACAACGAGCTGCGCGCCGAGGGCAAGGCCGAGCAGAGCAAGGCCTCGCTGAAGGACGCCGGCGAGAAGGTCAAGGACGCCGCGTCCAACGTCAAGGACGCCTTCACCAGGGACTGACCGCCCGGGCCTGCGCCCGCGGAACCCGCACCGGGTCCGCGGGCGCCGGCCGTCCCGGTCAGCCGCCGGATCCGCGGGCGGCGGACAGCCCGGCGGCGACCAGCGGGGCCGTCGCGTCGCCGATGCCGTCGAACCCCTCGCCGCGGGTGTCGCCGCGCAGGTGCCGCTCGTGGATGCCCTCGGCGATCACCGCGATCTTGAGGTAGGCCAGCCCGCGGTGGAACGCCCAGTCCCGGGGCTCCCGGCCGGAGGCCGCGGTGTAGCGGGCGACCAGCTCGTCCGGGGCGGGCATCCGGGCACTGGTCGAGGCGGCCGTGCCGGCCAGCACCGGGGCGAACACCTCGTCCCGGTAGACGGTGTGCAGCGCGAGATCGGCCAGCGGATCGCCCAGGGTGGCCATCTCCCAGTCGACGACGGCGAGCACCCGGGTCGGGTCGGCCCGGTCCAGGATGGCGTTGTCGATCCGGAAGTCGCCGTGCACCACGGCCGCGTCGCTCTCCGCCGGGCAGCCGGCGTCGAGCAGGGCGTGCAGCGCGTCCACGTCGGGCAGCTCCCGGGTGCGCACCCGCTGCCACTGCGAGTACCAGCGGTCGACCTGGCGGCGCAGGTAGCCGGCGGGCCGCCCGAGCCCGGCGACCGGCTCCGCGGTCACGTCGACGGCGTGCAGCGCGGCGAGCGTGTCGACGAGCGCGAAGGCGCAGTCCCGGACCAGGCCGTCGGACCAGCCGGCCAGGTCCGCCCCGCCGCGCACCACGATCCCGTCGACGAACCCGGTCAGCGCGAACGGCACCCCGAGCACCGAGTCGTCGGCGAGCGCGACCGCGGGGGCGACCGGCACGCCGGACCCGGCGAGCGCCTCGACGAACCGGAACTCGCGCGCCATGTCGTGCGCCGACGGGGTGAGCGTGCCCAGCGGCGGGCGGCGCAGGATCCAGGTGGCGGCGCCGTCGGTGACCCGGTAGGTCAGGTTGGACCGGCCGCCGGAGACCAGCTCGGCGGTGACGCCGCCGCGGTAGCCCTCGACGTTCCCGGCCAGGAAGCGGTCCAGCGCGACCAGGTCGAGCCCGTCCGGGCCGCTCACCGGACGCCCGCCGGCCGCGCCGCCCCGGCCGACCCGGCTGCCCCGGCTGTCCCGGCTGTGTGCCGGCCCACCACCCGGCGGGCGATCGACCAGCGGTGCGTCTCGGACGGGCCGTCGTAGATCCGGAACGGCCGCACCTCGCGCAGGAACCGGCCCAGCAGCACGTCCCCGGAGACGCCGAGCGACCCGCAGAGCTGCAGCGACCGGTCGACCACCCGCCACACGGCCTCCGCGGTGAAGGTCTTCGCGATCGACACCTCGGCCCCGGCGTGCCGGCCCCGGTCCAGCTCCCAGCAGGCGCGCAGGATCAGCCCGCGGGCGGCCGCGACGTCGATCTCGTTGTCGGCGATCATCGCCTGGGCCATGCCGAGGTCGCCGAGCCGCGAGCCGAACAGCCTGCGCTGCGCCGCGTGCCCCACCGCGATGTCCTGGGCCCGGCGGGCGATCCCGAGCCAGCGCATGCAGTGCGTCATCCGGGCCGGGCCGAGCCGCACCTGGGCGTAGCGGTAGCCCTGGTCGGCCTCGCCGAGCACCGCGTCGTCGCCGACCCGGCAGTCGTCGAAGGTGACCTCGAGGTGCCCGCCGTACAGCGACTCGTCGAGCGTCGGAATGTGCCTGCCCACCTGCATGCCCGGGTTGCCGGCGTCGACCAGGAACATGGTGGCGCCGCCGCGGTCCCCCGGCTCGCCCGCGGTGCGGGCCATCACGATGGCGAAGGCGGCGCCGTCGGCGCCGGTGATGAACCACTTGCGGCCGTCGATCCGCCAGCCGCCGGGGACCCGGGTGGCGGTGGTGGACAGCGCGTCCGGGTCGGAGCCCGCGCCGGGGGCCGGCTCGGTCATCGCGAAGCAGGACCGCACGTCGCCCGCCGCGAGCGGGGCGAGGTAGCGCGCCTTCTGCTCCTCGCTCGCGATCTGCTCCAGCATGTGCACGTTGCCCTCGTCGGGCGCGGCGATGTTCAGCGCGATCGGGCCGAGCAGCGAGTAGCCGGCCTCCTCGAACACCGCGGCCCGACCGCACATGTCCAGGCCGTGGCCGCCGAACTCCTCGGCCGCGTGCGGCGCGAACACCCCGGCCGCGCGGGCCCCGGCCTGCAGCCGGCGGCGGACCTCCTCGGATCCGACGACGCCGTCGTGCGCCACCTCGACCGGGATCACCTCCTCCCGGACGAACCGCCGGGTGCGGTCGGCGAGCTCGGCGACCCTGGGGTCCGGCTCGAAGTCGACGGCCATGTCTCCTCCTGCGTGTTGGCTAATAGTCATTAGCCACCATGACGACTGGTCGACGCAAGATGCTGCCGCACGGGTCACAGCTCGGGGATAGACTGCTAGCCGTGCGGGAGGCGGAGATCCGGTCGGCCGCGCTGGAGCAGTTCGTCCGGCGCGGCTACGAGGCGACGACGATGGCCGACATCGGGGCCGCCGTCGGGATGCGCGGACCCAGCCTCTACAAGCACGTCAGCTCCAAGCAGGACCTGCTCGCCTCGCTGATGCACGCCACGATGACCGCGCTGCTGCGCGACCACGACGCGGCGGTGTCCGGGGTGGACGATCCGGTGGAACGGCTGCGCCGGGCGGTCGACGCGCACGTCCGGTTCCACGCCCGGCACCGGCGGGAGGCGTTCGTCGGGAACCGGGAGCTGCGCAGCCTCGTCGAGCCGCACCGCTCGGCCATCCTGGGCCTGCGCGACAGCTACGAGCAGCGGTTCCGCGCCCTGATCGGCGACGGTGCCGCACGCGGCGCGTTCCGGGTCGCCGATCCGCAGCTGGCGTCGTACGCGATCCTCGATCTCGGGATGGGCGTCGCGGTCTGGTTCCGGGAGGACGCCGGGCCGACCGAGAACGAGGTCGCCTGGGCGCAGGTGGAGTTCGCGCTGCGGCTGGTCGGCGCGGCCGTCCCGTGACGGCGCGGGGCCGGTCCCGCGGGCGGGCGCTCACCCGGACAGCAGCACGACGGCGAGCGCGGCGTCCCGCGGCCGGGTCAGGTCCAGCCCGGTGAGCGCCGCGAACCGGCGCAGCCGGTTGAGCACGGTGTTGCGGTGGCAGTACAGCCGGCCGGCGACGGTGGCGACGCTGCCCGAGTCCAGATAGGCCAGCGCGGTCTCGCGGAGCAGCCCGGTCTCGTCCGGGCGGGCCGCGTCCAGCCCGGCGAGCAGCGTGCCCGCCAGCCCGCCGTGGTCGTCGAGCGCGCGCCGGGCGACCAGCGGCCACACCTCGCGCGGCCCGTGCGGCGCGGCCGCGTCCGGCGGGAGCAGGTGGGCCATCCGGAGCGCCGCGGACGCCGCGTCCGGCACCGCGGCGAGCCCGGCGACGCCGCCGACCACGACGCATCCGATGTCCGCGGTCAGCCGGTGCTCCGGCGGGGCGGCGCCCGGCACGTCGGCCGGCCAGAACGCCACCACCCCGAACTCGACGTCGCGCAGGTGCACCCCGGCGGTGCGGGCCGCCCGCCCGCGCAGGGTCGCCGCGTGATCGGCGAGGGCCGCGCAGACGGTGAACGCGGCGTCCTCGCCGACGCCGAGCCCGGCCGCCAGCCGGGCGGTCCGGTGCTCGGCGGGCGTGCCGCCCGGGCCGCCGCGGAACAGCAGGTCCAGCAGCTGCCGCTGCTCGTCGCGCTGCTGCTCGGCCAGCACCGCCTGCTCGTCGAGGAACGCGAAGTGCACCTCGCGGGCGTAGGCGTCGACGACCGCCCACACCCGGTCGGCGCGCCGGACCAGGACGGCGGCGTCCCCGTCCTGGTCGAGCAGCGCCGACCAGAGCACCGGGAAGTCCAGGCGGACCGCGCGGACCAGGTCGTCGAGATCGACGCCCTGCCGGGCCCGGTGCCTGCCGAGCCGGTCCGGGAGGTCCCCGAGCTCGATCCGGCCGTCGGTGCGGGCGAGCTGGTCGACCAGCAGCGCGAGCGACTCCTCGGCGGTGTCACGCAGGTCGGCCGGGGTGACCGGCTGGTCGTCGTAGTGACCGTCCCGGTCGAGCCGGGCGAGGAACGCGGTGGCCAGCTCCGGCACCCGCCGGCGCAGCCGGGCCACCATCCGCGCCCAGGCGTCCTCGGTGTCCATCGGCGTCACCCTGCCAGCTCAGCCCGCGGTGATCTCCCCCGCGGCCAGCCGGCGCAGCACCCCGGTCAGCAGGTCGAGCCCGGCGAGGGCGTCGGCGTCGGTGGTGTGCTCGCCCTCGTTGTGGCTGATCCCGTCCACGCTGGGGACGAACAGCATGACCGTCGGGACGTGCCCGTTCAGGTTCACCGAGTCGTGCCCGGCGACGGTCGGCATCCGCCGGTGGCCCAGCCCGAGCCCGTCGGCGACCTCGCGGGCCAGGTCGATCCCGGCCGCCGGGAACGGCTGCACGCCCCAGCCGTGCGACCCGGCGATCTCGACCGCCACCCGGGCCGACCGCTCGATCCCGGCGATCCGGGAGTGCAGCAGCTCGTCGGCCCGGGCCAGCAGCTGCTCGTCGGGCGAGCGCAGGTCCAGGTTCAGGGTGACCTCGCGGGCGACGGTGACCGGGCTGTTCGGCTCGACGGTCATCCGGGACACCGAGGTGTGCAGCGGCGCGCCGGTGCCGGACAGCTCGTCGGAGAGCTCGCGGGCCAGCACCACCAGCCGGGCGGCGCCGAGCAGCGCGTCCCGCCGGTCGGCCATCACCGTCGAGCCGGTGTGCGACTGCTCCCCGAGCACCCGCAGCGCGTACTTGCGGGCCGCCCAGGTGGCCTCGACCAGGCCGATCGTGGTCCCGGTGTCCTCGAGCACCCGGCCCTGCTCGACGTGGATCTCGGCGTAGCAGGCGATGTCGGCGAGCGTCGGCGCCCCGGTGCCGGTCCGGCCGGACGCGGCGAGCAGGTCGCCGACCCGGATGCCCGCCGGGTCCCGGGTGTCCAGCGCCGCGCCCGGATCGAGCGCGCCGGTGAACACCGCGCTGCCGAACATGCTGGGCGTGAAGCGGGAGCCCTCCTCGTTGAACCAGTTGACCACCGCCAGGTTCAGCGCGTGCGTGGTGCCGGCCAGCCGGTGCGCGGCGTGCGCCGCCGCCAGCACCCCGTAGGCGCCGTCCCAGCGGCCGCCGAACGGCTGGCTGTCCAGGTGCGAGCCGACCAGCACGTACGGCGCGCCCGGGGTGCGTTCGAGCAGGCCGAACTGGTTGCCGATCCGGTCGTGGACGACGGTGAACCCGCGATCGGCCAGCCACCGCCCGAACCAGGCCCACTGCCGATCGTCCGCCTCGGACGCGGCCTCCCGGTGCACCCCGCCGCGTTCGGTCGCGCCGAAGCCGGACAGGGTCGCGAAGTCCGCCAGGAAGGTCGGGGCGCCGTCGTCCGCCATCGGGTCCTCCTCGTTCGCCGGGTCCCCCATCGCAGCACGGCCGGTGCCCGGCGGTCACCGGCGCGGCGCCGCCGGTTCACCGACGACTGCTGTGCAGCTGCACAGCGGATCCGGCGCTACATGACGACCACGTTTCGTTGTGCACTCGCACAGTCTGCGGCCGGTAGATCGCGGCGTACGTGCGTTCCGCTCGGCCGCCGGGCCGCCGATGCTGGCACGACCCCAACACGGACGGACCCCGGGAGGCGGCATGGCCGGCGAGACGGCGGACGGGAACACCGGCGGGAAGGTGACCGTCACCGACGCCGAGGCGCGCAAGGTCGCGTTCGGCGCGTTCGTCGGCACCGCGCTGGAGTGGTACGACTTCTTCCTCTACGGCACGGCGGCCGCGCTGGTGTTCAACCGGCTCTACTTCGCGACCGACGACGTGGTGGTCTCCACCCTCGCCGCGTTCGCGTCGTTCGCGGTCGGGTTCGCCGCCCGGCCGCTCGGGGCGGTGGTCTTCGGCCACCTCGGCGACCGGATCGGCCGCAAGCGCTGCCTGATCATCACCGTCACCATGATCGGGATCGTGACCGGCCTGATCGGCCTGCTCCCCGACTTCGCCGCGATCGGGATCGCGGCGCCGCTGCTGCTGACCCTGCTGCGGCTGCTGCAGGGCGTCGCGGTCGGCGGCGAGTGGGGCGGGGCGGTCACCCTGGCCGTCGAGCACGCACCGCCGGAGCGCCGCGGCCGGTACGCCGCGATGCCCCAGATCGGCTCCCCGGTCGGCACGCTGCTGTCCTCCGGGGCGTTCCTCGCCGTCGCGCAGCTGCCGCCGGAGAGCTTCGACGCCTGGGGCTGGCGGATCCCGTTCCTGGCGGCGTTCCCGCTGCTCGCGGTGGCGGTGTGGCTGCGCAGGCGGGTTGAGGAGTCCCCGCTGTTCGAGCAGATGCTGGCCCGGGACGAGCGGTCCTCGTCCCCGGTCCGGGAGGTGTTCGCGCGGGCCTGGCCGCAGCTCGCGGTCGGTGCGGGCACCACGCTGCTCGGCGTCGGCGGCTTCTACCTGGTCACCACGTTCGTGATCAGCTACGGGACGACCCAGCTCGGCCTGCCGCGGTCGCTGATGCTGGGCGCGACCCTGGTCGCCGCCGCGGTCGAGATCGGCGTGCTGATCCTGGGCGGGCGGCTCGCCGAGCGCTACGGGGCGTGGCGGGTGACGGTGGCCGGTGGCGTCGCGTCGGCGCTGATGGCGTTCCCGGCGTTCTGGCTGATCGACACCCGCGGCGCGGCCGCGGTGGTGCTCGGCGTGACGGTGGCGACCGCGCTGCTCTCGATCCCGTACGCGGTCTCCGGCGCTCTGCTCACCGAGCTGTTCCCGCCGCACCTGCGCTACAGCGGCGTCGCGCTGTCGGCCAACCTGGCGGGCGTGGTCTCCGGGTTCGTGCCGCTGGTGGCGACCGCGCTGCTCGCGGTCGGCGCCGGGACCTCCACCCTGCCCGCGCTGCTGCTGGTCGGGATCGCGCTGGTCACCGCCGGATCGGGCGCGGTGGCGCCCCGGTTCTTCGTCGAGCGGGACCGGGTCGCCACCCGGGACTGACCGCGGCGCCCGGCGGGATCAGATCGAGGCGAGGATGTCGAAGCCGGCGCCGTCCGCGGTGGCCAGGTAGATGCGCTGCTCGGTGCGGGCCCCGGTGACCCGCACCGTCCCGCGCGGCCCGTCGTGGCAGGACCGGTCGGCGACCTCGGTGAGCGGCCCGATCTCGGCGGTCCCGGCCCGCTCGACCAGCCCGGCCAGCACCCGGACGCCGTCGTAGCAGGACTCGCCGGGGGCGTTCAGCACCGGCGCGTCCGGCCCGAACCGGCGCACGTAGCGGGCGCCGAACCCGAGGCTCTCCGCGGTCGGCAGCGACTCGAAGTAGCCGGCGGCGGTGAACACGTCCCGGGACGCCCGGGCGCCGGTCTGGGCGAGCATGCTCTCGTCCATCAGCGGGGCGAAGCGGGCGCACCGGTCCTCCAGGCCGCGCCGGGCGAACTGCCGGTTGAACTCCACCGCGTCCCGGCCGACGAGCAGCATCAGCACCCCGTCGCCGTCGCCGGACTCGATCCGGCGCAGCACCGGCCCGAAGTCGGCCGTGCCGAGCCGGACGAACCGCGCCCCGTCCAGCGGCGGTGCCCCGCACTCGCGCAGGAACCGGTGCACCAGCTCGGTGGAGCGGCGCGGCCACACGTAGTCGTTGCCGACCACGAACCAGCGCCGCACCCCGATCTCCTCGCCCATCCAGCGCAGCGCCGGATAGAGCTGGATCTCCGGGGTCTCGCCGATCGCGAACACCCCGGGGGTCGTCTCGCCGCCCTCGTAGAGCGCGGTGAACACGTAGGGGACCCGGCCGCGCAGCCGCGGCACCAGGTGCTGCCGGACGACCGAGGTGTGCCAGCCGACGACGGCGTCCAGCCGGCCGGCGTCGGCCAGCCGCCCGACCTCGTCGGCGACCCGCGCGGGTCCGGCGCCGCCGTCCACCACGATCATCCGGACCGGCCGGTCGAGGATCCCGCCCGCGGCGTTGATCTCCTCGGCGGCCAGCCGGGCGCAGAGCAGGCAGGACGGCCCGTAGAGCGCCTCGGAGCCCGCGAACGGGATCACGAGGGCCACGGTGAACTCCGTCATGTCCCATCACCCCGGTGTGCAGGCCCCACCCCGGCCAACGCACGGCGGGCCGCCGGGTATTTCCGGATCGGCGACCGGACCGGTTGCGGCACACGCCCGCTGCGGCGTCCGGCGGCGCCCGGTGCGCCGGTCGGTGCAGCGCCGCCGCGGGCCACCGGTGCGTTCCGCGGAACGCACCGGGCCGAGCTCGTGGCGCGCCCATGCTCCAGGACATCGTTCATGGTCGAGGAGGCCGGGAGTGCCCACGGGGACACCGCGGCGCGGGCAGACGCGCTGCCGGATGATCGAGAGCACGATCGCGCTGCTCCGCGAGCGAGGGGCCGCGGGGACGACGATCGACGCCGTGCTGGAGCACAGCGGAGCCCCCCGCGGCTCGGTCTACCACCACTTCCCGGGCGGCCGGCGGGAGCTGCTGCGCACCCCGGCGTGAGACGGGCCGGTCAGCGGCGGCGCAGCACCGCCAGCAGCTCCTCCAGGGTGGCCAGGCTGTGCCCGGCGAGCAGCTCGTCGAGGTGCGGCAGCGCGGCCACGATGCCGCCCTGCACCGGGAGGTAGCCGTCCTTCCCGGCGTGCGGGTTGACCCAGACCAGCCGGTGCGCGAGCCGCGCCAATCGGCCCGCCTGCTCCCCCAGCAGCTCCGCGGTGCCGCGCTCCCACCCGTCGGAGAACACCACGACGGCCGCCCCGCGGGCGGTGCCGCGCCGGCCCCAGACGTCGACGAAGGTCCGCAGCACCTCACCCAGCCTGGTCCCACCGGAGCGGTCCACGATCGCGGCGTCGGCGGCGCGCAGCGCGTGCTCCGGATCGCGCAGCCGCAGCTCCCGGCTGACCCGGGTCAGCCGGGTGCCCAGGGTGAAGACCTCGGTCGACGCCGGGGACCGGCGGGCGACGACGTGCGCGAACCGCAGCAGGGCGTCGGCGTAGGGCTGCATCGACCCGGAGACGTCGATCAGCAGCACCACCCGCCGGGGCCGCCGCTCCTGGTCGCGGCGGTGCAGCGCGCGCAGCTCCCCACCGGCCCGCATCGCGGCCCGCAGGGTGCGCCGCGGATCGGCACCCCCGTGCCGGGCCGGGCTCAGCCGCCTGCTGCGGCGCAGCGGCGGGTCCGGGCGCAGCCGGGCCAGCAGCACCCGCAGGTGCTCCCGCTCGGCCCGGGTGAGCTCGGCGATGTCCCGGTCCCGCAGCACCTCGGTCGCCGAGGCGGCCACCGCGATCTCCAGCACCTCGGCGCTGCCGTCGGCGTCGGCGTCCGGGTCCCGGCCGCTGCCCAGCGGCGCCGGCCGGGCCGGCGGCGGGGTCGCGGCGGGCGGCGCGGTGCGGGCCGTGATCGCCGGATCGAACCAGGTCGCGAACGCGATGTCGTAGCGCGGCAGGTCGTCCGGGTCGGAGCAGAGGGTGACCCGGCCCGCCCGGTACGCCCGCTCCCGGTCGGTCACCCCGAGATGGCCCACCGCCTGCAGGAACGCCGCGACCCGGTCGGTCGGCACGGCGAGGCCGGCGTGCCGGAGCACCGCGGTGAACCCGGCGAGCGCGGCGACCGGCCCGCCCGCCGAGCGACCGGCCAGCAGCGGATCGATCCGGGCGATCGCGTCGGTCCGGGCGGTGTGGATCGGGCCGGGCGGCGCGTCCGGCCCGCTCACGACGGGTCGCGCCGCGCCAGCACCGCCAGCGCGCGCTCGGCGTCCTCCCGGTACTTGAGCACCGCGCCGAGGGTGGCCGCCGCCCCGTCGAGGTCGAGCGTGGTGGACCCGATCAGCTGCAGCGCCTGCGCCCAGTCCAGGGTCTCGGCGACCCCGGGCGGCTTCACCAGATCGGCCGCCCGCAGCGCCGCGACGGCCTCCGCGACCTCGGTCGCGAGCCGCTCGGACAGCCCGGGCAGCCTGCTGCGCAGGATCCGGATCTCACCGGCGACATCGGGATGGTCGAGCCAGACGTAGAGGCAGCGGCGTTTGAGCGCGTCGTGCACCTCACGGGTCCGGTTCGAGGTGAGCACGACCGCCGGTGGGCTGACGGCGCGGATCTCACCCAGCTCCGGGATGGTGACGGCGTGCTCGGTGAGCACCTCCAGCAGGAAGGCCTCGAACTCGTCGTCGGCGCGGTCGATCTCGTCGATGAGCAGTACCGAGGGGCTGGTGCGCAGGGCGCGCAGGATGGGGCGGGCGAGCAGGAACCGCTCGTCGTAGAGGCTGTGCTCGACGGCGCCGGGATCGAGCTCGCCGCCGGTGGCCTCCAGGGTGCGCAGGTGCAGCAGCTGGCGGGGGAAGTCCCAGTCGTAGAGGGCCTGGCCGGCGTCGATGCCGTCGTGGCACTGCAACCGGATCAGCGGGGCGCCGAGTACCTGGGCGAGCGCCTGCGCGAACGCCGTCTTCCCGGTGCCCGGCTCGCCCTCGCAGAACAGCGGCCGGTTCATCCGCAGCGCCAGGAACGCGGCGGTCGCCAGGTCGTCGCCGGGGAGGTAGCCGGTGCCGGACAGCGCCTTCGCCAGCACCTCCGGCGAGTCGAACCCGGTGCGGGACGGCTCGGCTGGTGACTCTGCCACGGGTGTGCCTCCTGGGGCCCGGGCGCGGCCGGGGGGATCTCCGGCCGCGCCCGGCGGTGGGAGCGGGATCAGGACTCGTCGGCGCCGATGGCGCCGATCAGGCGCAGCACGTAGTCCGGCGCCAGCGGGAGCTGCCGGACCTTCGCCCCGAACGGGGCGAGCGCGTCGGCGACCGCGTTCGCCACCGCGGCCGGGGCGGCGATCTGGCCGCCCTCACCCATCCCCTTGATGCCGCCGATGCTGAACGGCGACGGTGAGCAGAGGCTCAGCACCTCGATCGGCGGGATGTCGGTGGAGGTCGGCACCAGGTAGTCCATGTACGTCGTCGTCTGCGGCTGACCGTCGTCGCCGTAGACGAACTGCTCGAACAGCGCGCCGCCGACGCCCTGGGTGATCGCGCCGTGCACCTGCGCCTCGACGATCATCGGGTTGATCACGGTGCCGCAGTCCTCGATCGCGACGATCCGGTCGAGGGTGACCGAGCCGGTGCCCGCGTCGACCTCGCACAGCACCACGACGCAGCCGTTGGCGTAGGTCGCGGGCGGGTCGTAGAACCGGGTCGCGGTGAGCAGCGGCTCGTCCGACCGCACCTCGGAGTCCCAGTAGGCGGCGTAGGCGACCTCGGCCATCGTCTTCGACACCCCGGGGGCCCCGGTGACCGAGATGACCGAGTCGTCGATCGTGAGGTCCTCCGGGTTGGCCTCCAGCATGTTCGCGGCGACCTTGAGGATCTGCTCGCGCACGTCGGCGGCGGCCCGGGCGACGGTCGCGCCGCCGATCACCGCACTGCGGCTGGCGTAGGTGCCCAGCCCGTAGGGCGCCGACTCGGTGTCCCCGTAGATGACCTTGACGTCGCCGATCCCGACGCCGAGACCGTCGGCGGCGATCTGGGCGTAGGCGGTCTCGTGGCCCTGCCCGTGGCAGGACGTGCTCACCGCGACGGTGACGGTGCCGCTCGGGTCGACGGTCACCGTCGAGTTGTCGTGCGAGGGCAGCGGGGTGCCGGCCTGCGCCGAGGAGTCGCTGCCCCACGCGGTCTGCTCGACGTAGGAGCTGATCCCGAGCCCGAGGTAGCGGCCCTGCTCGCGCAGCTCCGCCTGCCGGGCCCGGAACGCGGCGTAGTCGATCGTCTCGATCGCCAGGTCGAGGGACTCGTGGTAGCTGCCGCTGTCGTAGAGCTGCTCGGTGATCGAGCGGTACGGCAGCTCGTCGGCGTGCAGCATGTTGCGGTGCCGGATCTCGACCGGGTCGATGCCGAGGCCGCGGGCGATCTCGTCGACCACGATCTCGCGGACGGTGTTCGCCGCCGTCCAGCCGACGCCGCGGTAGGCGGCGACCGGGCTCTTGTTGGTCAGCGACGCCGCGACCGTCTCGTCGTAGGCGTCGAGCCGGTACGGCCCGGGGAACGACTTGGCGGCCAGCGCCGGCTCGATCAGCGCGCTCTCGGTGTTGAACGAGTAGCCACCGCCGTCGCCGACGAACTCGCCGCGGACCGCGAGCAGCTTCCCCTCGTTCGTGACGGCGACCTCGAGGGTGATGTGCTCCTCCTTGGCCTGGGTCGCGGCCAGCAGGTGCTCGTGCCGGTCCTCGATCCACTTGACCGGCCTGCCCAGGGCGACCGCGATGAAGGGGATCACGATCTCCTCGGGCGAGGTGCACATCTTCTGCCCGAACCCGCCGCCGACCTCGGGGGCGATCACCCGGACCCGGTGCTCGGGCAGCCCGAGCTGGCCGGCGATGATCGAGCGCAGGAAGTGCGGCATCTGGGTGGACGACCAGACCGTGAGCTGCTTGTCGTGCCGCTCGTAGTCGGCCAGCACGCCGCGGGTCTCCATCGGCGCGGCGCCGTAGCGGTTGTGGTGGAACGCGATCTCGAAGACGTGGTCGGCGGCGGCGAAGGCGGCGTCGCTGTCCCCGTGCCGCTCGGTCTGCCGGTAGATCTCGTTGGTGCCCAGGTCCTCGAACAGCAGGGCGGCGCCGGGCGCGTTGGCGGCGGTGACGTTCGGGATCGGCGGGAGCACCTCGTACTCGACGGCCGCGCCGAGCTCCTCGGCGGCGTCCTCGGCGGCGTAACGGTCGGCCGCGACGACGACGGCGACCGCGTCGCCGACGAACCGGACCTTGTCGACGGCGATCACGTTCTGCGGGGTGCGCAGCAGGTGGTCCAGGGCGACGTGGTCGATCAGCGGGGGTACGTCGGCCAGGTCCTTGCCGGTGAACACCCACACCGAGGTACCGAGACCGGGCAGCACCGAGGTGTCCACCGAGACGATCCGGGCGTGCGGGTGCGGCGAGCGGACGTAGACGGCGTGCAGCATCCGGGGCCGGACCAGGTCGGCCACGTAGCGCGCGTTACCGGTGAGGAACCGGGGGTCCTCGACCCGCTTGGTGCGCTTGCCGATCCACTTGTCGGTGCGGATCCGCAGGTGCTCGGCGGCGAGCCCGTTCCCGGCCGCGGGGGCAGCGGTGGGGGCGGGGAGAGTCTCGGTCATGGTGGGAGTTCCCTTCTGGAGGGGCCTGCTCGGGAGGGGCGAGACCCTGGGTCAGGAGGCCCGGGCGCCGGGCTGCGCGGCCTTGGCCGACGCGGCGGCCGCCGAGACGGAGCGGACGATGTTGGTGTAGCCGGTGCAGCGGCAGAGGTTGCCGTTGAGACCGACCCGGATCTCGTCGTCGGTCGGGTCCGGGTTCTCGGCGAGCATCGCGTGCGTCGTCATCAACATGCCCGCGGTGCAGAAGCCGCACTGCAGCCCGTGGTTGTCGGTGAACGCCTGCTGGACGTGGTCGAGCGTGCCCTCCTCGGCGAGGCCCTCGACGGTGGAGATCTCGGCACCCTCGGCCTGCACGGCGAAGACCAGGCAGGCCCGGACGGCGCTGCCGTCGAGCAGCACCGTGCACGCGCCGCAGACGCCGTGCTCGCAGCCGAGCTTGGTGCCGGTCAGCCCGACCTCCTCACGCAGCACGTCGGCGAGGGTGCGCCGGGGTTCGACGAGCACGTCGTGCGTCTCGCCGTTGACGGTCAGTCCGATCGGGTGCTTGGGGTGGTTCGACATCGTCGGTCGTCTCCTCGGGTTCGGTCGGTCAGTCGCGGGCGCGGTCGAGGGCGGTGCGGAGACCGCGGGTCACCAGGACTCCCGCGACGTGCCGCCGGTAGGCGGCGCTGCCGTGGATGTCGCCGGTCGGGGTCAGGTCCGACGAGACGGCCGCGCCGGCCGAGCGGAGCAGTTCCTCGTCGACGTCGGCCCGGGCGGTCCCGACGAGCAGCTGCTCGGCCGCCGCCATCCGCTGCGGGGTGCCACCGCCGCCGAACACGGTGATCCGGGCCTGGGCGACGGATCCGCCGGTGACCGCGACCAGGGTGACGACGCCGACGATCGCGAAGTCGCCGTGCCGGCGGGTCACCTCCTCGAACGACCAGCCCGATCCCGGCGGGGGACTGTCGAAGGTGACCGCGGTGGCGATCTCGTCGGCGGCCAGCGAGGTCGTCAGGTAGGAGTCGAAGAAGTCGGCCGCGCCGATCGTGCGGGTGCCACCCGGGCCCTGCGCGGTGACGGAGCCGCCGAGGGTGGCGAACACGGCGGGCATCTCCGCCGCCGGATCGGCGTGACACAGGCTGCCGACGACGGTGCCCCGGTTGCGGATCTGCGGGTGACCGACGTGCCCGAGCGCGGCCACCAGCATCGGGGCCGCGGCCCCGACGGCCGGGGAGATCTCCACCGTGTGCTGGCGGGCGGTCGCTCCGACGGTGATCCCGGCCGGGCCGACGTCGACGGCGTCCAGCCCCGGGATCCGGTTCAGGTCGACCAGGTCGGTCGGGTTGGCGAGCCGCAGGTTCATCATCGGGACCAGGCTCTGGCCCCCGCAGATGACCTTGGCGTCGGCCGCCGCCCCGAGGTGCCCGACGGCCTCCTCGACGGTCCGGCATGAGTGGTAGGTGAACGTGGCGGGTTTCATCGGGTGTCCCCTCGGGAGCGGGTGCGTGAGCGGCGGCGAGGTGGTGGGGTCCGCGGTCCCGCTCGGCGGTGGCGCGGGACGGGCGGATCGAGATCGAGAACGTCACCGAGCGTAGGAGCGGGCCGGATCGGCATCTTTGGAATCCGTGCCGAAGGGATCGCCGAACTTGGCGGAGCTGCACAAGCGGCCGCAGCATGTCAATTCCGTGCTGCGTGATGTGAATGACATGTTACGAGCCGAGGTCACGGGTCGATCCCGGAAGCGGCTCCGCAGATGCGGCTATCCGGCCGGGTTCCGGTTGCCCGCGGCGTCCAGCACCGCTTCGATGATCTTCTGGTAACCGGTGCACCGGCAGAGGTTCCCGGCCAGTGCCACCCGCACGTCGTCCTCGTCCGGTTCCGGGACCCGGTCGAGCAGCGCCGTCGCCGACACCACCATCCCCGGCGTGCAGAACCCGCACTGCACCCCGCCGGCCTCCAGCAGCGCCCGCTGGACCGGAGCGGGCGAGTCGGCCGTGCCGATGCCCTCCACCGTGGTCACCGCACGGCCGTCGGCCTGCACCGCGAGGTAGGAGCAGGCGTTCACCGGATCGCTGTCGAGCAGCACCATGCAGGCCCCGCACTCGGAGTCGTCGCAACCCTCCTTCGGCCCGGTGATCCCGAGCTCGGTACGGAGCACCGAGAGCAGGGTCCGGTGCGGATCGAGATCGAGCGCGGACCGGACGCCGTTGGCGGTCAGGACGACGGGGACGGGTGTCATGCGGTCCTCCCGGCGGGGATGTGGGGGGCGTTCCGGGCCCGCCCGGCGGCGGCGGTCAGCGCCCGCCCGACGAGCACGGCGACCATCGCGGCGCGGTACCCGGCGCCGGCGCGCACGTCGCTGATCGGCCGGACCGAGGCCCGGGCGGTGGCCCCGGCCAGTGCGAGGGCCTCCGGATCGGGGTGCCGACCGGCCAGCAGGTCCCCGATCCCGGGCACCAGCAGGCAGGTCGGCGCGACGGCGGTGAGCGCGACCGCGGCCGCGACGAACCGCCCGGCCGGATCGAGGGTGACCGCGGCGGCGGCCCCGACCACCGCGATCTCCATCGCCCGCCGGTGTTCGAGCCGGACGTAGGCGCTGCCCGAGCGCGGCGCCGGGGCGGGCACCGTCACCTCGGTCAGGAGCTCGTCGGGGGCGGCGGCGGTCCGGCCCGGGCCGGTCAGGAACCGCTCGACCGGCAGGGTCCGGTGCCCGCCCGCCCGGCGCAGCCCGATCCGGGCGCCGAGCACGAGCAGCGGCGATCCGGTGTCCATCGCCGGCGAGGCGTTCATCAGGTTGCCGCCCAGCGTCCCGGTGGCCCGGGTGGCCGGCGAACCGACCAGCGCCGACGCGTCGGACAGCGCGGACCACCGGTCCCGGACGGCCGGATCGGTGGTGAGCGTGGCGTGGCTGGTCCCGGCGCCGATCGTGAGACCGGCGTCGTCGGCGTGCAGCCCGCGCAGCTCGTCGATCCGGTGCAGCGCGAGCAGCGACCCCGGCAGCGGCGCCTTCCCGCCGCGGGCGGCGACGACCAGGTCGGTGCCGCCCGCGACCGGGCGGGTGCCGGGCCGGTCGGCGAGCAGGTCGAGTGCCTCGGCGAGGGTGCCGGGGGCGGCGTAGCTGCGGTGGTTCACGACCGGCCCCCGTCGGCCGGATCGTGCAGCGCCGTCCAGACCCGTTCCGCCGTCATCGGCAGCGCCCGCACCCGGCGGCCGGTGGCCGCGGCGATCGCGTTGCCGATCGCGGCGGTGGTGCCGACCACGGTGGGCTCGCCGACCGCCTTCGCGCCGTACGGCCCGCCCTGGTCGACCGGGTCGTCGAGGAACTCGCTGACGATCCGGGGCGCGTCGGCGGCGGTGACCAGCTTGTAGCCGAGCAGGCCCGGGTTGAGCTGGTGCCCGTCGGCGTACCGGCTGCCCTCCAGCAGTGCCATCCCCATCGCCTGGACCACCCCGCCCTCGACCTGGCCCTCGGCGCCGACCGGGTTGAGCACCCGGCCGAACTCGTGCACCGCGACGACCTCGCCGACCGTGGCGACCCCGGTGTCCGGGTCGACCCGCACCCGGGCGACGTCGCAGAAGAACGACGGCGCCGCGAAGGCGGCGTAGCCGAGCCGCCCGCCGCAGCCGCTGACGTCGTGCTCGGGCAGCGGCGGCGGGGTGCCGGAGCCGCTGGCGATCAGCTGCGTCGAGGCGGCGAACTCGGCGATCGGGACGGACCGCTCCGGGACGCCGCGGACCCGGACGGTGCCGCCGGCGAGCTCCAGGTCGGCGCGGTCGATCTCCAGCCGGGCGGCCGCCAGGTCGAGCAGCCGGTCCCGGATCACCCGGGCCGCCTCGACCACCGCGCGGCCGTTGTTGAAGGTGGTCTGGCTGCCGGCGCTGCCGATGTCGAACGGCCCGGAGCCGGTGTCCTGGTACTGCACCGAGAAGGCACCGGGCGCCATCCCCAGCTCCTGCGCGGCGAGCAGCGGGAGCCCCATCACCGAGCCGCTGCCGTTCTCCTGCGCGCCGGTGACGATCGTGCCGGTGCCGTCCGGGTTGATCCGCAGGTGGGCGCCGGAGGGCACGGACAGGCTGAACCACCAGCCGACGGCGACGCCGAGACCCTCGTGCGGGCCGGGCTCCGGGCCGCGCGCGGCCAGCTCGACCGCCCGGTCCAGGCACTCGACGGCGCTGGCGCTGACGAACCGCTGCCCGGTCTGCCCGGTGTCGCCGGCCCGCACCAGGTTCCGGCGCCGGAACTCGACCGGATCGAGCCCGGCCAGCGCGGCGAGCTCGTCGGTGTGCTGCTCGACCGCCCAGCAGGTCTGCGGCCCGCCGGGGGCGCGGACGCTGCCCGCCGGGGTCCGGTTCGTGTAGACGGTGTGCACCTCGGCGTGCAGGTGCGGGATCCGGTAGGGGCCGGCGACCATCATCAGTCCGATCTCGGTCGCGAACAGCGCGTCGCCGCAGTAGGCGCCGGAGTCGAGGACCAGCCGGGCCCGGCGGGCGGTGATCGTGCCGTCGCGGCGCAGGCCGGTGGTCAGCCGGATCCGGGTGGCGTGCCGGACCTTGTCGGTGGCCAGGAACTCCTCGCGCCGGCTGAACACCAGCCGGACCGGCCGCCGGGTGGCCCTGGCGAGCAGCGCGACGTGCGCCTCGAAGTGGAAGTCGCACTTGCCGCCGAACCCGCCGCCCAGGTGCGGCACGACGATCCGGACGTCGCTCAGCGGCAGCTGCAGGGTCTCGGCGACCCCGGCCCTGGCCGGGAACGGGACCTGGCTGGTGCTCCAGATCGTGACCGTCGTGCCCTGCCACTCGGCCACGACGGCGTGCGGCTCGATCGGGACGGCGTGCACCATGTCGCTGGTGTAGGTCTCGGTGAGGGTCAGGTCGGCCTCGGCGAAGCCGGCGTCGACGTCGCCCTTGACCGAGGTCATGTGTCCGCAGTCGTTGTGACCGCGCTGCACGCCGGACTGGGTCCCGTAGCCGGCCCAGCCCGCGTGCACCGGTGCCGAGTCCGGGTCCAGCGCCGCCTCCGGATCGAGGATCGGGGGCAGGTCCTGGTAGACCACCTGCACGGCGGCGACGGCCGCGGCGGCGTGCTCGGCGGTGTCGGCGGCGACGGCCGCGACGATCTCCGCCTCGAACCGCACCACGTCGGTCGCGAACAGCGTGCGGTCCTTCACGAACATCCCGTAGCGGACCGGCGGGGCGTCCGCCGCGGTGAGCACGGCGTGCACCCCGGGCAGCCGGGACGCCGCGGTGGTGTCGATCGAGACGATCCGGGCGTGCGGGCGGCCGGCGTAGACGAACGCGGCGTGCAGCAGGCCGGTGAACGACAGGTCCGCGGTGTAGCGGGCCTCGCCGCTCACCTTCTCCGGCCCGTCCCGCCGGACGAACCGGCTGCCGAGCACGGTGGGCGGGACGGTCGCGGTCATCGCGGGCTCCTTGCCGGGGAACGGGACGGGACACCCGGCCTGCCGGACGGCGGCCCGGGCATGCGCGGTGGGACGAGCGGCGGCCCGACGGCCCGCACGCGGACCCGGACGGCCGGGTCACGCAGGTAGGACAGCGGGATCTCCTCGACGCCCGCCACCCGGACGCGCTCCGGCCAGGCGCCGGCCTGCACGGCGTGGTCGACGGCCTCGGCGGACAGCTCCTCGACGGCCCGGCGGAGCAGGTCCGGGCGGCCGCCGCAGATCCGCTCCGCGGTGCCGCCGACCGGGGCGACCGCCGCACCGACCGCGTTGGCGACCTCGCCGTGCGGCGGCCGTACGACGCGGCCGATCCCGGGCAGCCGGTCCGGCGCGATCCCGCCGCCACCGCCCACGACGAGCACCGGCAGCCCGTGCGCGCCGAGCCCGATCCGGTCCACCGCCTCGGCGAGCAGCTGGTCGTACCGGGCGAGGCGGCGGGCCAGCCCGGCCCGGTCGGACTCGGGCACGCCGACACCGCCCGCGGTCGTCCGCCCGTCGGCGACGGCCGCGTCGGTGAGGGTCGCGAGCGGGCCGCCGTTGCACCGGGCGTCGCGCAGCGATCCGCCGCCGAGCGGGAGCACGACCAGATCGGGCAACCGCAGGTTGGTCACCACCCCGCCGATCGTGTACGGCGAGGTGGACTCGTCGGGGAAGCCGTCGACGAGCCGGCCGACGGTGGTCCGCGAACCTCCCACGTCGACGACGACGGCGTCGGCCAGGCCGCTGCCGTGCGCGCCGCCGCGCATGCTGTTCGCCGGTCCGCTGCCGATCGCGAGGATCGGGAAGCGGGTCGCGTGGCCGAGCGCGCGCAGCGTCCCGTCGCGCTGGGTCAGGAAGCACTCGGCGTCCATCCCGTGCCGCCGGACGACGGCGCGCAGCGCCGAGGCGGTGTGCTCCACCCCGCCGGAGAGGGCGGCGTTCAGCACGGTGGCGTTCTCCCGCTCGAGCAGGCCCATCGAGCCGATCTCGTGGCTGGCCGACACGGTGACCGGGCCCAGCCGGTCGGCCAGGATCCGGGCGGCCCGCAGCTCGTCGGCCGGATCGACCGGGGAGAACACGGCGGTGACCGCGACGGCGTCCGCGCGGCCGGCGACGGCGTCGGCGAACCGGGCCACCGCCCGCTCGTCGAGCGGGGCGATCCGGGTGCCGTCGAGCTCACAGCCGCCGGCGACGATCGCGGTACCGGCGTCGACCATCGAGCGCAGCCCGGCCGGCCAGGTCGCCATCGGCGGGATCGCCCCGCTCAGCGGCGCCCCGATCCGCAGCACCGCGACCCGGCGCAGATCGGCCCCGGCGTCCACCGAGTCCTGGGTGCGGTCGGTACCCAGGCTGATCGCGCAGACCGCCGCGGGATCGACGGTGCCCCGGACCAGCAGCGACGACACCGCGGTGTCGATGCACTCGGCGAGATCGGCGACGGCGGGCACCTTGGCCCGGGCGGTGACCACACCGTCGGCGTCGACGAGCACGGTGTCGGTGTTGGTGGACCCGACGTCGATCCCCATCCGCAGACCGGTCGCACCGCTGCGTTCAGGAGTCACGTCCGGCCCCCGTCGCCACCGGCCGGGCGGAGCCGGGCACCGGTGCCAGGTCGTAGCCGAACAGCCGGGGCCCGACCACGTCGAGACCGGCCGGGGTCCACCAGACCTCCGGGGTGGGGATCGCGACCACGCCGACCCGGCGCCCGTACTCCAGCCGCTCGGTCCCGATCGGGCGGCCGTCCTCCAGCGCGAGCACCGCGATCACGTCCGGCACGGTCGCCACGACCTCGCCGTCCTCCAGCGCGAGCAGCACCTCGTTCTGCAGCTCCAGGCGCAGCCGCCGGGTGTCGGTGGTGCCGCTGTCGACGACCGCGTGGCCGCGGGTGAACCCGGCGCCGCTGCTGCGTTCCAGCTCCACGATGCGCCCCTCGGCCAGCACCCGGCCGCCGGTCAGCTCGGCCAGCGCGGACGGCCAGCCGTCCCGGCAGCGCTGCATGGCGGTGCCGACCTGCAGCGCCCGGGACACCGAGCCCGGGATCACCGCGGAGCGGGCGACCGGCCCGGTCATCACGTAGAGCGCACCGGCGCACACCCCGCCGAGCGCGGCCGTGCAGCCGCGGGCGAGCCGCTCCGCGTCGGTGTTGTTCGCGGTGTGCAGGACGATGTCGTTGCCCCGCCCGTCGGTCAGGACCAGCGGCCCGGCCGGCACACCGGCCACGTGCATCGCCTGCTGCTGCATCTCCGGGAAGGCCCGGCCCATCCCGTCCGCGTCGAGCAGCGGCAGCCCGAGCAGCGCCGCCCAGGAGACCGGGAGCAGGCCGTTCGCCCCGGCGATCTCGTAGCACATGACGGTGTCGACGGGCCGGTCGTGCAGCGCGGCGACGGCATCCGCCAGCTGCCTGCCCTCCTGGCCGCTCCAGATCCGCTCGTGCGCGATCGTCGGCGACCCGATCAGCCCGCACGGCATCACCAGCGTGTCCGGACCGAGCCCGTCGGGTGGCAGAACCGGGACCGGCCCCGACTCCGCGATCGCCAGGCGTGCCATCGCCAGCCCGACCGGGGTGTCCCCACCGCCGCCGGCACCCAGCACGGCACAGCCCAGCGCGTAGGCCTCGATGTTCTGGTCGCTGAGCTGCACGTCGAGAACGTAACAGCGCATTTTCCGCTCGCTATGTGCACGTTGCACGAGATTTGGCATTCTTTCGGCACTTCTGACGATCGGAGATGCCGTGCCCCCGTTGAGCGAGGTTCTGCGTGCCCCCGGCCTCGCCCTGGAGCCGATCGGCGAGCAGCTGCCGGACGTCGACGTCACCTGCGTGGCGCTCGCCGAGGACCTCGAGGATCTGGGCCGCGCCCCGGCGGGCTCCGCGGTGGTCCTCGGCCGCGGCGCGCACGCCGCCGTCGGAACGTACCGGTTCGACGTCGCGCTGCGGGCCGCCGCGGGGCGCGGGGTCGCGGCCGTCGTGCTCTCCGATCCGGCCGTCGCGCCGACCACGACCTCGGTCGCCGCGGCCCGGCGGCACGGGATCGCACTGCTGCGCGACGTGAACGCCGGCGGGATCGTCCCGCTGCTCTGCGAGCTCGACGCCGCGTTGCGCGGTCCCGCCGAGCTGGCGCTGCGGCGGGCGCTGCTGACCGTGCAGCGGCTCGCCGGCCGCCGGGGCACCGCGGCGGCCGACCTGGTGGCCGACGTCGCGCGGATCACCGACTCGGAGATCGAGCTGACCGACCGTCCGGACGGCGGGCAGGCGTTCCCGGTCGGGCTGGACGACGAGGCGACCGAGTGGGTCGTCGTCCGGGCCGCCACCGGCGCGGAACGGCCCGAGCTGCCGCTGATCGGCCGGCTGCTCGCCGACGCGCTCGGCCTCGCGCACCTCGCCGAGCGGCGGGCCCGCGACCTGCCGATCCGGTCCCGCGCCGAGCTGCTCTCCGAGCTGCTCGACAGCTCGGCCCGTGGCCGGTCGGAGCTGCTGGGCCGGGCCAGGGCGATGGGGCTGCCGATCGACGGCTGGCATCTCGTCGCCCGGTTCGAGCTGGAGGAGGCCGACCGCCCCGAGCCGGACGAGGTGGCCGCGTTCGCCGCCCGCGAGGAGCTCGCCCGGATCCTGCTCGACGGCGTCCGCAGCAGCGGGACCTGGCACTTCGCCCGCTCCGAGCGGGGACTGCTGCTCATCCAGATGTCGCGCAGCGATCCCGGGTCGACCGCCGCCGCCGACACGGTGCGCGCCGTGCAGCGGGCGGTCGACATCGCCGTCGCCGCGTTCCCCCGGCTGGAGCTGTACTGCGGGATCGGGACCGCGCAGGGCGGGCCGACCGGGCTGATCACCTCCGCGGCCGAGGCCCGGGCGGCGGCCGGTGCGATGCGCGCCAGGGGGCGCTCCAACACCGCGACCGCGTTCGACGGGCTCGGCCTGCGCCGCACCCTGGTCGAGTGGTACGCCTCGCACACCGCCCGCTCGGCCGTCGACGCGGTGCTGGCCCCGCTGGACCGGATGGGTGGCGCCAAGGCCGAGGCCGCCATCCGGACCCTGCGCGCCTACCTCGACAACCACGGATCGCTCTCCCGCGCCGCCGACGAGCTGCACCTGCACCGCAACTCGGTCGCCTACCGGGTCGACCGGATCTTCGCCGAGCTCGACGTCGACCTGGAGAACCCGGACGACTGGCTGCTGCTGCAGCTGGCCTGCCGCGCCCGCTCGCTCACCTGATCCGGACCAGTTCCTCGACCGGCGTCCAGTCGGCGTCCAGGCCGAACGCCCGTGGCCCGAAGACCGCCAGCGCCTCCGGCGTCCGCATGATCTCGGGCGTGCCGATCACGAAGATCCGCACCCGCTGCCCGTAGCGCAGCGCCTCGGTGGTGATCGGGAACGCGGTCTCGGCGTCGAGCACCGTGATCAGGTCCGGGGCGACGGCGAGGAGCCGTCCGCCCTCGCGGGCCATCAGGTGCTCGTTCTGGAAGGTGAGCTCCACCGTGCGGCCGCCGTCGAAGGTCGCGATCCGCGCCGAGCCGCGGACGAACCCGTCCGCGCTGCGCCGCTCGACGTCGACGACCTTGCCCTCCAGCAGGCTGTGCCCGAAACGGTAGATCGTCGTCGCCAGGCAGCCGGCGAGCGCCTCGAACGGGTCCCGGTGCTCGTCGTGCGCCAGCCGGATGACCCGGCCCAGGGCCAGCGCCAGGCTCGACGTCCCGGGGATGGCGGTGCGCTTCACCTGCGCACCGGTCATCGGGTACTCGGCGATGTAGGCGACCCCGCCCATCCGGACGGTCACCGCACGGGCGTACCACTCCATGCTGTGGTTGTCCGGCCCGGTGTCGAGCAGCGCGGTGTGACCGCGCTCGTTGCAGATCGCGATCGGCGACCCGGAGACCCCATACACCCCGAAGGTCTCCATCTGCAGCTCGGGGAAGGCGCGGCCCATCCCGTCGCCGTCGACCATCGGCAGCCCGGTCCGGGCCGCCACCAGCAGCGGGATCATCGAGTTGAGGCCGCCGCACTCCATCGGGATGATCGCGTCCGCGGCGCGGCCGAGATGGCGCTCCAGACTGCGCAGCGCCTGCACCGGCTCGTCGCCGCCGGGGATCTTCTCGATGACGACGGTCGGGGCACCCATGAAGGCGCTCGCCACGACGAGCGCGTCGTCGTCGACCTCGTCCGGGTCGAGCAGCGTGATGGTCGCGCCGCGTTCGAGCTCGGCGCGCACCAGCAGCAGCCCGATGTAGGGATCGCCGCCGCCGCCCGCACCGAGCAGCGCGGCGCCGCGGGCGAGATCGGGGAGGTCGTCGATCGGCAGTTCACGGGGCACGGGCGTCTCCGGGATCGGGGTGGGTGTGGGGGTCCGGCGGCTCGGCGGCTCGGCAGCCTCGGCAACTCAGCCGGTCAGCACGAGATCGCCCGCTGCCTTGACCCGGATCCGGGTGGCGTTGCCGGGCAGGTAGGCGAGCGGGACCTCGTCGACGTCGACGATCTGCACGCTGCCCGGTGCGGCCCCGGCGGCGACGGCCTTGCCGACCGCCTCCTGCTTGGCCTCGTCGAGCAGCCGTTCCCGCTGGCCGGGGCCGACCGAGCACATCCGGTCGACCTCGCCGCCGATCTGGGCGGTCGCGGCGCCGATCGCGTTGGCGGTGGCGTGGTGCTCCGGCCGGTGCACCCGGCCCACGCCGGTGAGCGTGTCGGGCACGAGGATGCTGCCGCCGCCGACGGCGACCACCGTGGTCGTCGCGCCGGAGGTCCGGACCCGGTCGACGGCGGCGCCGATTGACTCGCCGATCCGCTCGCGCACCACGGCGACCAGCTCCGGATCCAGCCCGCGGACCAGCCGGGCGTCGCCGATGTCCGCCATCCCGGCGGCGACCGCCACGTCGGTGCAGGTCAGCGTGTCACCGCCGAACACGAGCGCCTCCCGGGTCAGCCGGTAGCCGACGCTGTCCGGGCCGATCCGCAGCGGATCGGTGCGCACCCGGCTGCCGCCGCCCAGGCCGATCGACAGCACGTCGGGCATCCGGAAGTTGGTGCGGATCCCGGCGACGCTGATCTCGGTGCCCGCCTCGTGCGGGAACCCGTTGCGCAGCATGCCGACGTCGGTGGTGGTGCCGCCGACGTCGACCACCGCGCAGTCGCCCGAGCCGGACAGGAACGCCGCCCCGCGCATCGAGTTGGTCGGGCCGGAGGCGAACGTGGACACCGGGAACCGGCGGGCGTGCTCGACGTCCATCAGGGTGCCGTCGTTCTGGCTGAGGTACAGCGGGGCGTCGATGCCGGCGGCCGCCACGGTCGCGCCGAGGCCCGCGCAGATCCGGACCGCGAGCTCGCCGAGCGCCGCGTTGACGACGGTCGCGTTCTCCCGTTCCAGCAGGCCCATCCGGCCGATCAGGTGCGACAGGCTGATCGTGACGCCGGGCAGCAGCGCGCCGAGGATCTCCGCGGCCTCGATCTCGAACTCCGCGTTGACCGGCGAGTACACCGACGACACGGCGACGGCGCGCAGTCCGCGGCGGCGGATGTCCTCGGCGGCGCGTTCCAGCTCGTCGCGGCGCAGCGGGGAGATGGTCCGGCCGTCGATCTCGTGCCCGCCGTGGCACAGGTAGCTGCGCCCGCGCACCGCCCGGACCAGCCGCTCGGGCCAGCCCGACATCGGCGGCAGCGCCCGGGTGGCGGGCAGGCCGAGCCGCACCGCCGCCGTCGGGGCGAGATCGCGGCCCTCGACGAGCGCGTTGACGAAGTGCGTCGTCCCGATCATGACGCCCTGCACCGAGGCGGGATCGTGTCCCGCGGCGGCCCGCAGGGCGGCCAGCGCGTCGGCGATACCGGACGTCACGTCCTCGGTGGTCGCGGTCTTCGTCTCCGCGAGCACGGTCCGCCCGTCGATGAGTACGGCGTCGGTGTTGGTCCCACCCACGTCGATGCCGATGCGCATGGCCCCTCCGTTGTCGTGCCGGACGCGCTCCGGATCCGGGTGCGCCGGGCTCCGACGCTAGAGAGCGGGGCGGGGCCGCTCCTGTGCGTTCCGCCCGAAGATCGCGCGGTTTTCGTGCTGCGTGTCAGGGAGGAACGTCCGGTTCCGGACCGCTGGGCATCGTGCACAACTTCGGCCCCCGCCTCGGTGGATATGACGGAGACCGGTACGCAACGGCGAACCTAGGGTCGGACGACGATCCTGTGCGGACTGGAGGCCCCGTGACCGAACCGCCGTGTACCCGCCCGTCCGGACCGAACCGGTGAGCGCCGCCCGTTCCCCCGTCGGCCTGGTGCTGGGCAGCCACATGCCTCCCGGGGACATCGTGGCGACCGCCCGCTCGGCCGAGCAGCTGGGTTTCGGGGAGCTGTGGTTCTCCGAGGACTGTTTCTTCTCCGGCGGGATGGCCGGGGCCGCCGCCGCGCTGTCGGCGACCACCGACATCCCGCTCGGGCTGGGGATCGTGTCGGCGTCCGCCCGGCACCCGGCGATCCTGGCGATGGAGCTGGCCACCCTCGACGTGCTGTTCCCGGGCCGGATCTACGGCGGCATCGGGCACGGCGTCCCGGCCTGGCTCGACCAGATGGGCATCATGCCGCCGCGCGCGCTGTCGGCGCTGCGCCAGTGTGTCGGCGCGGTGCGCAGGCTGTGCGACGGCGAGCAGGTCACCGAGGACGGCCACTACCGGTTCGACCGGATCGAGCTGGCCCACCCGACCGCCACCCGGGTGCCGCTCTACACCGGCGTGGTGAACGAGAAGGGGCTGCGGCTGTCCGGCGAGATCGCCGACGGGACCGTGCTGTCCACGCTGTCGGGCACCGACTACGTCCGCTGGGCCCGGGCCCGGATCGACGAGGGGCGCAAGACCGCCGACCGCACCGACGACCACCGCCTGGTCACCTACGCGCTGTTCTCCGTCGACCACGACCGGGAGGTCGCCCGCCGCGCCGTCCGCGAGTCGGTCGCGTTCTACCTGTCCGCCATGCCGGACACCGCGCTGTCCCGGGTCCCCGGGATCCAGGACGAGCTGACCGCGCTGCTCGCCGAGGTCGGCGCGGACGGGCTGGCCGACGCGCTGCCCGAGCAGTGGATCTCCGATCTCGCCGTCGCCGGCGACCCGGACGAGTGCGTGCAGAAGCTGCGCGCCCTGCTCGACGCCGGATCCGACTCGGTCGGGCTCTGGCTGTTCCCGGCGCCCGAGGCCGGCCGGATCGCCGAGCTCGCCGCCCGCGAGGTGCTCCCCCGGCTGTGAACCGGCCGCCGTCCCCCCTTCTGAGGAGAACTCCCGTGACCCACCGCGTGTACTTCCTGAACCGGCTGCTGCCCGGCGTCGAACCGGCCGCCTACGAGGAGTGGATCCGGCGCAGCGACTACCCGGTCGCCCGGGCCTGCCCGGCGATCCTGAGCTACGACGTCACCCGGATCGACGGCACCCTGGACGGTGCAGGCACCCCGTCGGTCGCCTACCTGGAGGTCATCGAGGTGACCGACATCGACGAGTACCGGGCCGCCGGCAAGGCCCCCGAGTTCGCCGCGCTGCTCGCCGAGTGGGCGACCTTCGTCGAGCTCGCGGAGGCGGTGCACGGCCCGGTCGTCGAGTAGCCCCGGCCCGCTCAGCGCTCGATTCAGCGCTCGATTCAGCACTCGATCACGTTCACCGCCAGCCCGCCGCGCGACGTCTCCTTGTACTTGACCTTCATGTCCGCCCCGGTCTCGCGCATCGTCTTGACCGCCTTGTCCAGCGACACCACGTGCGTCCCGTCGCCGTAGAGCGCCATCCGGGCGGCGTGCACCGCCTTCGCCGCCCCGACCGCGTTGCGCTCGATGCACGGGATCTGGACCAGCCCGCCGACCGGGTCGCAGGTCAGCCCCAGGTGGTGCTCGACGGCGATCTCGGCGGCGTTCTCCACCTGCTCCGGGGTCCCGCCGAGCACCTCGGTGAGTCCGGCGGCGGCCATCGCCGCGGCCGAGCCGACCTCGCCCTGGCAACCGACCTCGGCGCCGGAGATCGAGGCGTTCTCCTTGATGATCGACCCGATCGCGCCGGCGGTGAGCAGGAAGCGGACCACACCGGCGTCGTCGGCACCGGGGACGAACCGGCGGTAGTAGTGCAGCACCGCCGGGACGATGCCGGCGGCGCCGTTGGTCGGGGCGGTGACGATCCGGCCGCCGGAGGCGTTCTCCTCGTTGACCGCCATCGCGAACAGGCTGACCCAGTCCATCACGTGCAGCGGATCGGACTCCCGGCCCGCGGCGAGCAGCCACCGGTGCAGGCCGGGTGCGCGGCGGCGGACCCGCAGGCCACCGGGCAGCACGCCGTCGCGCTCGCACCCGTTGCGCACGCAGTCCTGCATGACCGCCCAGATCCGCAGCAGACCGTCGTCGATCGCGGTGTCGTCGCGGTGCACCCGCTCGTTGCCGCGCATCACACCGCTGACCGGCAGACCGGTCCGGGCGCAGGTGGCGAGCAGGTCCGCACCGCTGTGGAACGGGAACGGGAACGGGGACGGGGACGGCACCGGGCCGGCACCGTCGGCGGACCCGTCCGGCGGTCCGGCCGGGCCGCGCACGAACCCGCCGCCGACCGAGTAGAAGGTGCGGACCCGCAGCTCCCCGCCGTCGGCGTCCCAGGCCCGGAACTCCATCCCGTTGGGGTGCTCGGGCAACGTCCGGCGGCGGTGCAGCACGACGTCGTCGGCCGCCGAGAAGGCGATCTCGTGGCGGCCGCCGAGCCGGAGCCGCCCGGCCGCGCCGATCCCGGCGACGACGTCCGGCGCGCGGGCGGTGTCGACGGTCTCGGGGCGCTCCCCGAGCAGCCCCAGCAGCACGGCCGGGCCGCTGCCGTGCCCGTGCCCGGTCGCGCCCAGCGACCCGAACAGCTCCGCCCGGACCCGCCCGACGCGGGGCAGCAGGCCGTCCTCGGCGAGGCCGGTGACGAACCGTGCCGCGGCCCGCATCGGGCCGACGGTGTGCGAGCTGGACGGGCCGATCCCGATCGAGAACAGGTCGAAGACGCTGACCGGCACGGGCATCGGGTCAGCGCCCCGGGTAGAGCGGGCGGCGCGCGACCAGGGCCGCGACGCGCTCGCGCAGGGCGGTCGCCCGCGCGGCGTCGAAGCCCGGGGCGAGCGCGCCGGCGACGATGTCGGCGACCTCGCGGAAGTCGTCGGCGTCGAACCCGCGGGTGGCCAGCGCCGGGGTGCCGATCCGCAGCCCGGAGGTGATCATCGGCGGGCGCGGGTCGAACGGCACCGCGTTGCGGTTGACCGTGATCCCGACGTCGTGCAGCCGGTCCTCGGCGGCCCGGCCGTCCAGCTCGGAGTTCACCAGGTCGACCAGCACCAGGTGCACGTCGGTGCCGCCGGTGAGCACCCGGATGCCGGCGTCCGCGCAGTCCGCGGCGACCAGCCGCTCGGCGAGCAGCCGGGCGCCCTGCACGGTGCGCCGCTGGCGCTCGGCGAACTCCTCGGTCCCGGCGATCCGCAGCGCGACCGCCTTGGCGGCGATCACGTGCTCCAGCGGGCCGCCCTGCTGGCCGGGGAACACCGCGGACGCCAGCTTCTTCGCGTGCTCGGCGCGGGCCAGGATCAGCCCGCCGCGCGGGCCGCCGAGCGTCTTGTGCGTGGTGCTGGTGACGACGTCGGCGTAGGGCACCGGGCTCGGGTGCTCACCGGCGGCGACCAGCCCGGCGAAGTGCGCCATGTCCACCATCAGCAGCGCGCCGACCTCGTCGGCGATCCGCCGGAACCCGGCGAAGTCCAGCTCGCGCGGGTACGCCGACCAGCCGGCGATGATCAGCTTCGGCTGCTCGGCGCGGGCGACCCGCTCGACCTCGGCCATGTCGACGAGCCCGGTCGCGGCGTCCACGTGGTAGGCCGAGACCCGGTAGAGCCGTCCGGAGAAGTTGAGCTTCATGCCGTGCGTGAGGTGCCCGCCGTGCGCCAGGTCGAGGCCGAGGATGCCGTCGCCGGGCTGCAGCAGCGCCGCCATCGCGGCCGCGTTGGCCTGCGCGCCGGAGTGCGGCTGCACGTTGGCGTACTCGGCGCCGAACAGCTCGCGGGCCCGGTCGATCGCCAGCTGCTCGACGACGTCGACGTGCTCGCAGCCGCCGTAGTAGCGGCGGCCGGGATAGCCCTCGGCGTACTTGTTGGTGAGCACCGAGCCCTGCGCCTCCAGCACCGCGACCGGGGCGAAGTTCTCCGAGGCGATCATCTCCAGGGTGTCGCGCTGCCGGGCCAGCTCGGCGTCGACGGCCTTCGCGACCTCGGGATCGGCGTCGGCCAGCGACGCACCGAAGGTGCTGTTCACGCGCCACCCTCCCCGGTCAGCGAGCGGTACTCGGCGGCGGTCAGCAGCTCCGGGACGCCGTCGTCGCCGGGCTCGACCCGGAACAGCCAGCCGCGGCCGTAGGGGTCCTCGCCCGCGGTCTCCGGCGCGTCGTCGAGGGCGTCGTTGACCACGGTCACGGTCCCGCCGAGCGGGGCGAACAGGTCGCTCACCGACTTGGTGGACTCGATCTCGCCGCAGGCCTCGCCCGCGGTGACGGTGTCGCCCGCGGCCGGCAGCTGGACGAACACGACGTCGCCGAGCGCCTCGGCGGCGTGTGCGGTGATGCCGACGGTGGCGGTGCCACCCTCGACCCGTACCCACTCGTGCTGCTCGGTGTAGCGCAGGTCGTCAGGGACGGACATGTCGGATCCTCTCACTCGGGACGGGTGTAGAAGGGCAGGCCGACCACCTCGACCGGCTCGGGCCGGCCGCGGACGTCGACGACGAGCGCGGTGCCGGGCCCGGACACGGCCCGGTCGACGAACGCCATCGCGATCGGATGGCCCAGGGTCGGGGACAGCACGCCGCTGGTCACCTCGCCGACCGTGGCCCCGGCGCCGTCGAGCACCGGATGGCCGGCCCGCGGTGCGCGCCGGCCGCTGCCGCGCAGCCCGGCGGGCACCCGGGCCTGCGGGGTGTCCCGCTCGCGGGCGAGCGCGGCGCGGCCGACGAAGTCGGCCTCCTTGCCGAACTTCACGACCCGGCCCAGGCCGGACGCGAACGGCGAGAGCCCGGGGCCGAGCTCGTGTCCGTGCAGCGGCATCCCGGCCTCCAGCCGGAGCGTGTCGCGGCAGGCGAGTCCGCAGGGCACCAGCCCGTGCCCGGTCCCGGCCGCGGTGAGCCGCTCCCAGACGGCGGCCGCGCCCGCCGTGCCGACGTAGACCTCGAAGCCGTCCTCGCCGGTGTAGCCGGTGCGGGCCAGCAGCACCTGGTGCCCGGCGAGGGTGGCCGGGCGGGCCGCGTAGTAGCGCAGGTCGCCGACCGGCGCACCGGTCGCGGTCTCGACGATCGCGGCGGACGCCGGGCCCTGCACGGCGACCAGCGCGGTGTCCGCGGAGCGGTCGGTGATCCGCACGCCGTCGCCGGCGCAGCGCTCGCCCAGCTCGGCGGCCACCAGCAGCCGGTTCGACGCGTTCGCGACGACCAGGTAGTGCTCCGCGGCGAGCCGGTAGACGACCAGGTCGTCGAGCACGCCGCCGTCCGGCGCGCAGAGCATCGTGTAGCGGGCCCGGCCGGGCGCCAGCGCGCCGAGGTCGCCGACCAGCGCGCCGTCCAGCGCCGCGGCGGCGGCCGGGCCCTCGACGTGGATCTCGCCCATGTGCGAGAGATCGAACAGGCCGGCCGCGCGGCGCACCGCGTGGTGCTCGGCGAGGTCACCGCCGTAGCGGACCGGCATCGTCCAGCCGGCGAAGCCGGTGAAGGTCGCGCCGAGCGCGACGTGCGTGTCGTGCAGCACCGAACGCAGCAGCTCGCGCTCGCTCGGCCCGGTCCGGGTCTCGGTGTCGGTCTGGGTCTCGGTCTGGGTCATCGTGGTGCTCACCCCGGGGCAGACGCGTGGGCGGTGCCGCCCACACGGTCCCCCTCTGTCCCGAGCCTGAGAGATTCACCGGTGCACGACCGGCTTTCACCATCGGCGAGGCGTGTCCGACGCCTGCTTTCCAGAGTGGCCTGGCCCGTGCGGTGTGGGGTACCTGAGAGTTTGGCGGGGTGCTTGCTCCTCCGGTGCCTGTCCGGTCGTGCGACAGGTCTCTTCCGCGCGGGCTCGTACGGCCCGGTCTTCAGTTGTCCGCAGGACGATACCGATTCCCGCGCCGGAGGGAAGGGGTCCGGACCGCTTCCGGCTAGACTCCGTACCATGTCAACGGATCCTGACGCGTCTGACGCGTTCGGCGTGGGCGGCCGGGACGCCGGTCTCGCCTTCGACGCGCTCGCCGATCCGGTCCGCCGCCGGATCCTGGCGGTGCTCTCCGAGAGCGACGAGTGCAGCGCGGGCGAGCTGGCGGACCGGATCACCACGGTCGGCCGGACCGCGGTCTCCACCCACCTGCGGGTGCTGCGGATCGCCGGCCTGGTCAGCGAGCGCCGGTCCGGCAGGTTCCGCTACTACGCGATCGAGCCCGGCGGTGCCGCGGCCGACGTGATCGCGCTGCTGCGCAACCTGTTCCAGTCGTCGCTGGGCGAGGCCCGGTCCGCCGCCGAGAGCGCGGCCGGGCACCGGGAGCCGGCCCGCCGGGAGGCGGCCGGATGACCCGGCGCGCCGACGGATCCCGCTGACGGCCACCCACCCACCGGCATGGGGACGATCGCGGTCACGGTGGAGGAGTTCGCCGCCGTCGCACCCGAGGTGGTCTTCGACCGGTTCGGCCGCGACGGCGGGGGCTGGCTGTTCGGCGCGTCCTGCGACCGGGTCGCGCTCGGCGAGCCGATCACCCTGCTGACGCCGATCGGCGACGGCCCGCCGGTCGACGTCCTGGGCCGGATCAGCGACCTGCGCAGGCCGCACGGCATCACGATCACCCACGACCAGCCGTGGCGCGGCCGGATCCGGCTGCGCTTCACCGCGGCCCCCGGCGGGACCCGGATCCGGCTCGACGCGCACATCGACGAGCAGGGCCTGGAGTGGCTGATGCGCCGGCGCGGGCACCCGGTGCGCGACCGGGCCGCCACCGGCCCCCGGATCGGCGCCCTCACCAGCCGGTCCGGTTCCGGGAGCGTGTTCGCCTCGGCCGTCGCGAACGCCGCCGTGCTCGCCGTCGACGAGGTCAACGCCGCGGGCGGGATCGGCGGGCGGCCGGTCGAGCTGCTGCACGCCGACGACGCGACCGATCCCGGCACCGGCGCGCTGGAGGCGCTGCGGCTGGCCCGCGCGGGCTGCCGGACGATCTTCCTGACCACGACGTCGGCCACCTACCAGGCGGTGTCCTCGGCGCTGACCGGCCACGACGTGCTGGTCGTGCACACCAACATGAACGAGGGCGGCGGCGAGTCGCGGCTGCGGATCCGGCTCGGCGAGCGGCCGTGGACCCAGATCGCGCTGGCGGCGGGCCCGGTGATGCGGTCGGCGGGCGGGCGGCGCTGGTTCCTGGCCGGCAACGACTACGTCTGGCCGCGGACGGTGAACCGGATCGCCCGGGAGGTGCTGCCCGGCAACGGCGCGGTGCTGGTCGGCGAGGGGTACGCCCCGCTCGGCGCCCGCGACTTCGGCCCGCTGATCGAGCGGATCGCCGCGTCCGGTGCGGACATCGTGCTGGACACCTTCGTCGGCGCGGACGCCGCCGCGTTCGAGCGCCAGTGCCATGCGATGGGCCTGCGCGAGCGCACCGTCAGCCTGGGCCCGGCGATGGACGAGGCCACCCTGGAGCGGATCGGGTTCGAGGCGTCCGAGGGCATCCACGGGGTGTCCGGCTACTTCCAGCACCTGCAGACCGAGCGCAACGGGACGCTGCTGCAGCGCTACCGCGAGCGGTTCGGCCGCTGGGCGCCGCCGCTGTCCAGCCTGTCCGAGTCGATGTTCGAGGCGATCCACGTGTGGGCGGCCGCGGCCCGGCAGGTCCGGACCACCGACCCGACCCCGGTGGCCGACGAGATGCGCCACGGCCGGTTCGAGGTGCCGCGCGGCACGATCGCCCTGGACGGCCGTCATCACGTGGAGCAGCCGCTGCACCTGGCCGCCGCGCGCGGGGCCACGTTCGGGTCGATGTCGGACAGCGACGGCGCGGTGCGGACCGGCGCCGCGCCGACCCGGCCGGGCCGCCGCCGGTGAGGGCGCGGGCCGTGCGGCGGCCCGCCGGGCTCAGGGCAGCAGTGCCCGCACCCGCTCCGGGTCCGGCCCGCCCGGCGCGATCGCCACGACCGCGTCGTCGAAGCCCGCGTCGGCGTAGCGGCGCAGCTGCTCGCCGATCGGCCCGAGATCGGCGCCCGCGGGCACCGGGATCGCGTACGCGACCGCGCGGAGGCCACCGGCGGCCCGGAACCGGTCGTGCGCGGCGAGCAGCTCGTCGGGGGTGACGCGGAACGCCGAGCCGAGCCAGCCCTCGAAGTGGCGGGCCGCCTTCTCGACGTTCGCGCCCCACGAGCCGAGCAGCAGCGGCGGGCGGCCGTCGCGCGGCGGGTCGGCGAGCCGGGCCTGCGCGTCGCCACCGTCGGCGAGCAGTGCCCGCAGCCGGACGATGTTCTCGTCGAAGGCACGGAAACGGCCCCGGTGGTCGCGCCCCAGCACGGCGTAGTCGCTGCGGGTCGAGCCCGGGCTCACCCCGAGCGACAGCCGGTCGCCGCACACCGCCTGCAGCGAGAGCATCCGGTGCGCGAGCTCGGCGGGATGGTGCAGCGGAACCTGCACCGTGCCGGTTCCCAGCTCAAGGTCCGGGGTGGCGGCCGCCGCGGCCGCCAGCGCCGCGAACGGGTCCGGGACCAGCCGGCCGCGCCCGATGATCTCGGGTGCCCACAGGCTCCGGAACCCGGCGTCGGCGAGCCGGCGCGCCCACCCGACCACCGGGTACGGCGGCGCGTCCGACAGGTGCGCGAGCAGCGCGCCCAGGCGCACGGCTAGGCCCGCCGGTCCGGCGGGCCCGGGTCGTCGACCGGCACGCCCACCGCCGCCCGGCTCCGGAGCGGGCCGTCCATCTGCACCGTTCCTCCCGCGACGCGTCGGTGGTCCGCGACCGGGACCCACCCGGGCAGCGTCCCACGGATCGTGCGGCCGGGGGGACCGGCGTCCGATCCCGAGGGGCGGTCCTGATCTCACCCGGATGACGGGCGGTTGACGTCCAGATCAGAACTCCTGTCAACGCGTCGGCAAACATTGACACGACAGGGCGGGCTCCCTAGCTTTCTCGCATCCACAGCACGTGAGGAGTTCTGCTCCATGGCACTACCACCCCCTGATCCCGCCCGGCTCGCGGCGATCAACTCCCAGCACGCGTTCGGACTGTCCGAGGCCGAGCTCGCCGAGTTCCTCCCCGCCGTGACCGCGACGCTGAGCGCGACCGACCGGGTCGAGGAGCTGTACCGGGCCTCCGCCCCCGAGGCGCCGGAGCGCGCCTGGGCCGAACCGGCCGACAACCCGCTCGGCGGCTGGTACGTGACGACGTCGGTGCCCGGCGCCGCGGACGGCCCGCTCGCCGGGCGGACGGTCGCCCTGAAGGACAACATCTCGCTCGCCGGGGTCCCGATGACCAACGGCTCGGCGACCGTCGAGGGCTTCGTCCCGCGCCGGGACGCCACCGTCGCGACCCGGCTGCTCGCCGCCGGGGCGACGATCACCGGCAAGGCGGTCTGCGAGGACCTGTGCTTCTCCGGTGCCAGCTTCACCTCCCGGCCGTGGCCGGTGCGCAACCCCTGGGACCCGTCGCGGGCGGCCGGCGGCTCGTCCAGCGGCAGCGCCGCGCTGGTCGGCAGCGGCGCGGTCGACCTGGCCGTCGGCGGTGACCAGGGCGGCTCCATCCGCATCCCCAGCGCGTTCTCCGGCACGGTCGGGCACAAACCGACGCACGGTCTGGTGCCCTACACCGGGGCGTTCCCGATCGAGGCGACGATCGACCATCTCGGGCCGATCACCCGGACCGTCTCCGACGCCGCGCTGATGCTCGGCGTGCTCGCCGGCGTCGACGGGCTCGACGCCCGCCAGCCCACCTCGCTGGAGCCGGTCGACTACCTCGCCGCACTCGGCACGTCGGCGGCCGGGCTGCGGGTCGGGATCGTCACCGAGGGCTTCGGCCGCCCGGAGAGCGACCCGGGCGTCGACCGGACCGTGCGGGAGGCGATCGACACCCTGCGCGGGGCCGGGCTGACCGCCGAGGAGGTGTCGATCCCCTGGCACCTCGACGGGATGGCGGTCTGGAACGTCATCGCCACCGAGGGTGCCGCCTACCAGATGGTCGCCGGCAACGCCTACGGGATGAACTACCCCGGTCTCTACGATCCCGAGCTGATCGCGCACTACGCGCGGCAGCGGATCGAGCGCGGCGCGGAGCTGTCCAAGACGGTGAAGCTGGTCGGCCTGTCCGGCGGCTACACCTTCGGCCACGGCGGCGGCTCGTACTACGGGATGGCCCGCAACCTGGCGTTCGACCTGCGCGCGGCCTACGACGCCGCGCTGGGCAGCTACGACGTGCTGGTCATGCCGACCCTGCCCTACACCGCCCCGGAGCTGATCGGGCTCGACGCCGACCTGGACAGCTACCTGCCCACCGCGCTCGGGATGGTCGGCAACTGCGCCCCGTTCGACGTCACCGGGCATCCGGCGGCGAGCGTGCCGGCCGGCCTGGTGGACGGGCTGCCGGCCGGGCTGATGATCGTCGGCAAGCGCTTCGACGACGCGACCGTGCTGCGCGTCGCACACACCTTCGAGCAGGCCGTCGGCGGCTTCCCCGCCCCGCCGGCGCTCACCACCGTGGGAGGACAGCAGTGAACGGAGTCTTCGATCTCGGCGGAACCGACGGTCTGGGCAAGGTCGAGAACGACCACATGGCCGAGCCGGTGTTCCGCGCCGAGTGGGAGAAGATCGCCTTCTCGATGTTCGCGCAGAGCGCGCGGGCCGGGCTGTTCAACGTCGACCAGTTCCGGCACGGCATCGAGAAGATGGACCCGGCCGAGTACCTGCTCTCCAACTACTACGAGCACTGGGCGCACGCCGTCGAGCACTACGCCGAGGCCGCCGGCCTGCTCGACCCGGCCGAGCTCGCCGAGCGCACCCGCTACTACCTGGAGAACCCGGACGCCCCGCTGCCCGAGCGGGAGACCGACACCGAGATCGTCGAGTTCGTCGACTGGGCGGTCACCAACGGGTTCCCGGCGCACCGCGAGTCCGACCGGAAGGCGCAGTTCTCGGTCGGCGACGAGATCGTCGTCTCCGACGACAGCCCGTTCGGGCACACCCGCCGGGCCCGCTACATCCGCGGCAAGCGCGGCGTCGTCACCGCCGCGCACGGCACCTACCTGTACCCGGACACCGCGGGCAACGGGCTCGGCGACTGCCCGGAGCACCTCTACACCGTGCGGTTCACCGCGGCCGAGCTGTGGGGCCCGGAGACCGCCGACCCGAACGGCTCCAACTACTTCGACGTGTGGGAGCCCTACCTGAGCCCCGCCCCCGCGACCGTCCCCCAGGGAGCCTGACCGTGACCGAGATCCGCACCGACACCCGCCTCAGCTCGCAGGAGGAGATCACCGCCCGGGTCAAGGCCCTGGAGGCGCTGCTCATCGAGAAGGGCGTGATGACCACCGCGGCCGTGGACCGGCTCGCCGAGGTCTACGAGAACGAGGTCGGCCCGCAGCTCGGGGCGAAGGTCGTCGCGAAGGCGTGGACCGACCCGGCCTTCAAGGAGCGGCTGCTCGCCGACGCCTCCGCCGCCTGCCGCGAGCTGGGCATCGGCGGTCTGCAGGGCGAGGAGATGGTGGTCGTCGAGAACACCGACACCGTGCACCACGTGATCGTCTGCACGCTGTGCTCGTGCTACCCGTGGCCGGTCCTCGGGCTGCCGCCGAACTGGTACAAGGCGCCGCCGTTCCGGGCCCGGATCGTGCGCGAGCCGCGCACGGTGCTCGCCGAGGACTTCGGGTTCCCGGTGCCGGACGCGGTCGAGATCCGGGTCTGGGACTCCAGCTCCGAGCTGCGCTACTGGGTGCTGCCGCAGCGCCCGGCCGGCAGCGAGAACCTGTCCGAGGAGGAGCTCGCCGCGCTGGTCACCCGGGACTCGATGATCGGCGTCGGCGCGCCGCTGCCGGTGGGGTCCGCCGGATGAGCGGCACCGGCGGCACCGGGGTCCGCACCGACGCCACCGAGCTGGGCGACGCCCGGCGCCGGGTGGAGAAGCTGGTGTGCGACATGCCGGGCGCGGACCGGCCGTTCTCCGAGCCGTGGGAGCTGCGGGCGTTCGCGATGGCGGTGGCCGCCTACCACGAGGGCCACTACGAGTGGAGCGAGTTCCAGCTGTCGCTGATCGACTCGATCCGGCAGTGGGAGGCCGGCCAGGGCGGCGAGCCGTGGAGCTACTACCTGCACTGGCTCGACGCGCTGGAGCACACCCTGGCCGCGAGCGGCGCGCTGTCCGACTCGGCCGCGCTGGACGACCGCACCCGCCAGGTGCTCGCCACCCCGCGCAACGCCAACCACCACGAGGCCCGGCGCGAGCCGGTCACGGTCGACCCGGCCCGGCGCTGAGCGACGCCGGACGAGTACCGCGACGGCCCGGTCCGCACCCCCCGCGGACCGGGTCCGTCCCGGCGACCTTCCCGTCCGGTCCGGGCACCGTGCCGGTCGCCCGCGTCCCGCTGGGCGACCGGTTCGTGGCCCGCTCCGGTCGCCCGCCCGGCTGGACGCCCGCCGCCGTCGCACTCGGGTCCCGGCTCGACGACACCCTGGACCGGACCGTCGCCGACCGGCGGGCACCCGGCCGGGCGGTCGCCGCGGCCCTGCTCCTGGACCGCTACGCGCTGCGGCTGGCCGCACCGGTGCTGGCGGCGTTCCACGAGCTCGACACGCTGCTCGACGCGCGGCCCGGCAACGTCGCGCTCGGCCCGGACGAGCGGGTCCCCGGCTGGCTGGCGTTCGCCGAGCCCGGGATCCCGGCCCGGTCCGATCCGGACGCGCTCTGCGCCGGCCTGCTGACCGGGAGCCTGCTCCCGCTGGCCGACGAGCTGGCCGCCAGGACCCGGGTGGGGCGTCGCGTGCTGCGCGGGTCGGTCGCGCACGCGGTGGCGCTCAGCGCGCTGCACCTGTCGTGGCACCGCCGCGAACCCGACCGGCTGGTCGCCCCGACCCGTGACCTGCTCGGGCGGGCCGGCCTGGCCGGGCTCGTCACGGTCGGGACGGTCGAGGTGGACGGCGGCTCCTGGATGACGGTGTCCCGGCGCGCCTGCTGCCTGGCGTTCCGGACCGCGCCGGTGGGCGGGCCGCCGGCGTTCTGCGGGACCTGCCCGTGCCGGGACCCGGCCGACGTCGCGACCGACGTCGTGGCCGCCGTCCGGTCGTTCCGGGAGCGGGACGATCAGCGGGCGCGCAGCAGGTAGCGCTGGATCTTGCCGCTGGGCGTCTTCGGGAGCTCCGGTACGAAGTGGACCGTCCGCGGGTAGGCGTGCCGGGAGTAGGTGTCCCGGACGAGCGCCTGCAGCTCACCGGCCAGTCCGGCGTGCCGGTCGGCGGTGACCTCGCCCGCCGGGACCACGAACGCCTCGACGACCTCGCCCCGGACACCCTCGGGATCGGGGCGTCCGACCACGGCGACGTCGGCGACCTCGGGATGGGTGATCAGCACGCTCTCGACGTCGAACGGGCCGATCCGGTAGCCCGCGGCGAGGATCACGTCGTCGTCGCGGGCGGTGAAGAAGAAGTGGCCGTCCGGATCCACCCGGCCCGTGTCGCCGGTGAGGTACCAGCGCCCGTCGGCGGTGAACCGCTCGGCGGTCCGCTCCGGCGCGCCGTCGTAGCCGGCGAACCAGAACAGCGGGCTGGCGGTCGCGTCAATCGCGATCTGGCCGTCGACGACGTCCGCGGTGACGCCGGGCAGCGGGCGGCCCATCGAACCGTCCCGGATCGGGTGCACGACGTCGTCGTGCCAGTGGTTGCCGATCACCATGCCGAGCTCGGTCTGGCCGTAGTGGTCCCGGATCGGGGTCCCGAAGGTCTTCTCCCCCCAGGCCACGACGTCCGGGGTGAGCGGTTCACCGGCCGACGACGCCCGCCTCAGCGTGACGCCCTCGACCGCGCCGCTCTTGCTCAGCGCGCGGTAGACGGTGGGGGCGCCGGCGAAGTTGGTGACGCCGAAGGTCCGCAGCACCGCCACCGCGGAGGCCGGCGTGAAGTTCCCGCGGAACAGCAGGTTGGGCCGCCCGGCCAGCAGTGGCGCGACGATCCCGTAGTACAGCCCGTAGGCCCAGCCGGGGTCCGCGATGTTCCAGTAGACGTCGTCCGCGGCGACGTCCAGCCCGTGGTGCAGGTAGCAGTGGAAGGAGGCGAGCGCCCGCACCGGCACCACCACGCCCTTCGGCTTCCCGGTGGTGCCGCTGGTGTAGAGCTGCAGCAGCGCGCCGTCGCCGCCGACCGCCTCGGTGCCGGTGCACGGCTCGCCGCCGGTCACCAGCTCGTCGAACCCGGCACCGGTGACGAGCACGTCGAGTCCGTCCAGGGCGTCGAGCTTGGGCCGTTCGGCGGGCTCGGTGACGACGAGCCGCACACCGGCGCTCTCCACCCGCAGCCGGATCGCGCCCTCGGCGAAGGCGGTGAACAGCGGGACGTGCACCGCACCGAGCCGCCAGATCGCGAGCAGGGTGAGCACCAGCTCCGGGCGCTTGGACATCAGGACGGCGACCCGGTCGCCGCGCCGGACACCGCGGTCGGCCAGCGCGCCGGCCAGCCGCCGGGACCCGTCGGCGAGCTCGCCGTAGGTGGCCGTGGTGCACGTCAGGTCCCCGTCGCCGGTGACGTCGACGAACCGGAAGGCGACGGCGGCCGGATCGTGCCGGTCGCACAGCAGGTGCGCCGCGTCCGCGTCCGGCGATCCGTACTCGTCGAGCCAGCGGCTGAGGGTCCCGGCGACGTCCGACATGGCTGCTCCTCGGATGTTCCTTGTAGGTACTGCTCCCACCGGGCGAGACTGTCGTCGTGCCGAGCGTCGACGCCCACCCCCCGACGAGGGGGATCGGTGCCGCGCTGCCCGCGAGCATCGGCCGGGCACTGGCCCGGATCCGGCGGAGCACCGGCAGCTCGCTCGCCTTCGGTGGCCGGGTCGGCCCCGGCGGGGTGCTGCTGGAGCACTTCGACGGCCAGGTCGTCGGACCGCTGCGCGGGGCGAACCTGGAACCGGGGCAGGGTCTCGGCGGGCAGGTGGTGGCGCAGCAGCGCGCGCTGGCGGTGCCCGACTACGTCGCGAACCCCATGATCACCCACCGGTACGACGCGATCATCCGGGCCGAGCGGTTGCGCGCGCTCGCCGCGGTGCCGGTGGTGGTCGCGCGGCGTCCGGTGGCGGTGCTCTACGCCTCGCACCGGACCCCGCACCAGGGTCTCGACCGGGTACTCGACGTCGTGGTGGCGGAGGCGAGGGCGCTGGAGCAGGAGCTGGCCGTGACCGCCGCGGTCCGCACCGGCGGCCCTGCCGGCCCCGACGGCCCCGACGGCACTGGCGGCGCTGCCGGCCCCGACCCGGACGGGTTGCGCGTGCGCGCCCAGGACACCTTCTCGGAGCTGTACGCGCTCGCCGCGCGGATCGACGACGAGCAGCTCGCAAGCGCCGTCCGTGCCGCCGCCGAGCACCTCCTGCCCGGACCCGCGGACCACGGTGGCCCTCCGGTGCACCTGACCCGCCGCGAGCGTGACGTACTGGCGCTGGTCGCGGCCGGGCTGGGCGACCGGGACGTCGCGGCGGCGCTCGGCGTCCGGCTGTACACGGTGAAGGGGCACGTGAAGAGCCTGATCGGGAAGCTGCACGCGGCGAACCGGCACGGCGCGGTGGTGCAGGCGCGCCGGTACCGGCTGCTGCCCTGATCCGGGTCATCCGCCGCCGCGGGTGCGGGCGTAGTGCCGGTTCGACTTCGACCGGTTGCCGCAGGACGCCATCGAGCACCAGCGCCGGGTCCCGTTCCGGGTGGTGTCCAGGAAGTGCAGGACACAGGTGTCGTGCGCGCACCGCCGGACCCGCTCGGGGCGGGTCTCCAGCAGCCGGAGCAGCGCCTCGGCCGCGGTCCAGGCGGGCAGCCAGGCCGGGTCGCCGGTCTCCGGGCGCGTCACGGCCCCGGCCGGGCCGTACCCGCGGCGCAGCCGGCCGCGGTCCAGGATCCGGTCGAACGCGGCCGCGGTGCCTGCGGCCGGCGCGTCCAGCAGCTCGGTCATCACCGCGCGGGCCTCCCGCAGCGCCGCCGCGACCGGCTCCCCGGCGGGCCCGGCGAACCCGTGCCCGGCGAGCCAGGCCGCGACGCCGTCCGGCGTCGACAGCAGGTCCTGCTCCGTCCCGCCCTCGCTCCACCGGGTGTTGAGCAGATCCAGCGGGAGCGGCTCCCCGGTGAGCGGCCGGACGTCGGGCATCGGCCCAGGGTAGCCGCCGGCCCGGCTTGACCCGAGCCGCTGTCCGTGCTTCTGTCTAACCATCTAAACAACATTAGGAGGTTGGAATGACCGGGACAACCGCTGCGGCCACCGAGATCGAGTACCGCCACCACGAGATCGCCGGGCACCGGGTCTTCGTCCGCGAGGCCGGCCCCCGGGACGCACCGGTCGTGCTGCTGCTGCACGGCTTCCCGACCAGCTCACGGATGTACCGGGCGCTGCTCCCGGCACTCGGCGAGCGCTACCGGGTGATCGCGCCGGACCACATCGGCTTCGGCCACTCCGACGCGCCGGGCACCGAGGAGTTCGGCTACACCTTCGACGCGCTGACCGACGTGACCGAGGCGCTGCTCGACGAGCTGGGCGTGCACCGGTTCGCGGTCGTCGTGCAGGACTACGGGGCACCCGTCGCGTGGCGGCTGGCGCTGCGCCGCCCGGCCGCCGTGACCGCCGTGATCAGCCAGAACGGCAACGCCTACGACGAGGGCTTCGTCGAGGACTTCTGGGCGCCGGTCTGGGCCTACGCGAACGCCCCGGGCCCGGACACCGAGCCCGCGGTGCGCGCCGCGCTCGGCGAACCGGCCATCCGGTGGCAGTACCTGCACGGGGTGGACCGGCCCGAGCTCGTCGACCCGGACACCTGGACGATCGACGCCGCCTCGATGGCCCGCCCCGGCTCCGACCAGGCGCAGCTGAGCCTGTTCCGCGACTACGCGACGAACCCGCCGCTCTACCCGGAGCTGCACGCCTGGTTCCGGAGGACCCAGGTCCCGCTGCTGGCCGTCTGGGGTGAGAACGACGAGATCTTCGGCCCGGCCGGGGCCCGCGCGTTCGCCACGGACCTCCCGGACGCCGAGATCCACCTGGTGCCCGGGGGCGGCCACTTCCTGATCGAGAGCCACCCGGACACCGTCCTGCGGCACGTCGAGGACTTCCTCGCCAGGCACCTGCCACCGGACCCGGACCGGCCGGCCGATCCGGGTCCTGCGGTGTCAGATGATCAGTGAGATCAGCAGCACCAGCGCCAGCCCGACCACCGAGATCAGCGTCTCCATCACCGACCAGGTCTTGATCGTCTGCGTGACCGAGAGCCCGAAGTACTCCTTGACCAGCCAGAACCCGGCGTCGTTGACGTGCGAGAAGAACAGCGATCCGGCGCCGATCGCGAGCACCAGCAGCGAGGTCTGTGCCGGATCGAGGGTGCCGACGAGCGGCGCGAGGATTCCGGACGCGGTCACCGTTGCCACGGTCGCCGAACCGGTGGCGAGCCGGATGAGCACCGCGATCAGCCAACCGACGATCAGCACCGAGGCGCTGCCACCGGACACCAGCCCGGCGATCAGGTCACCGATCTGCGTGTCGATGAGGGTCTGCTTGAAGCCACCACCCGCGGCGACGATCAGCAGGATCCCGGCGATCGGGGGCAGCGCCTGCTCGAGCGACCGGCCGATCGCCTTCGCTCCCATCCCGGTGCCGCGGCCGAGGGTGAACACGGCGACCACGACGGCGATCAGCAGCGCCATCAGCGGGGTCCCGAGGAAGTTCAGCACGACCCGCACCGGATCGGTCTTGTCCGCCACGAAGATGTCGGCGAGGGCCTTCCCCATCATCAGGACCACCGGCAGCAGCACGCTGACCAGCGTCGCGACGAAGGTGGGACGGGTGGCGGCGCGGCGCTCGGTCGCGACGCCGGAGCCGCCTGCCGGCTCGCCGCCGGACGGCGCGTCCCCGGCGGGCGCGGTGACGTCGACCCAGCGGGCGGCGTAGCGCGCGAACAGCGGGCCGGCGACGGCGATGACGGGCAGCGCGATGAGCACACCGAGGCCCAGCGTGATGCCGAGGTTCGCGTTCAGCGCGGAGACCGCGACGAGCGGACCGGGGTGCGGCGGGACGAGCCCGTGCATGGCGGAGAGGCCGGCCAGCGCCGGGATGCCCACCTTGACCAGCGAGAGCCCCGAGCGCCGCGCCACCAGGAAGATGACCGGCATCAGCAGGACGAGGCCGATCTCGAAGAACATCGGGAGGCCGATGAGGGCGCCGATCAGCGCCATCGCCCACGGCAGGCTGCGTTCCCCGGAGCGACGCAGGATGGTGTCGACGATCTGGTCGGCACCGCCGGAGTCGGCGAGCAGCTTGCCGAACATCGCGCCGAGCGCGATCAGGGTGCCGACCCCGGCCGCGGTGTCGCCGAAGCCCTTGCTGAAGCTCGCGACCGCGGCGGTGACCGGCATCCCGGCGATCCCGGCGACCACCAGCGAGCCGATCGTCAGCGCGAGGAACGGATGCACCGAGAACCGGGTGATCAGTACGACGATCAGTCCGATCCCGACCAGCGCCGCGGTGATCAGCAGGGCGGCGGGGGCCGGCGGGGCGGCGGGGGCGGTCTGGGCGAGCAGGAACGTGGTCATGCCAGACCGCCGAGCCGGTCGGCGCCGGTGACGGCGTCGGCCGCGACGGCGACCAGGTCGTCGACGGACCGGTCGAGATCGAGGGTGATGCCGTACTCGTCGTCGCCGAGCGGCTCGAGGGTGTCGTACTGGGAGTCGACGAGCGCGGCGGGCATGAAATGGCCCGGCCGGCCGGCGACGCGGCGGGCCACGGTCCGGCGGCTGCCGGTCAGGTGCACGAACATCTGCGCCGGGGCGGCGGCGCGGAGCCCGTCGCGGTAGGAGCGGCGCAGGGCCGAGCAGGTCACGACCGCGCCGGAGGCGGTGCGATCGGCCTGCCAGGTGCCGATCGCCTGCAGCCACGGGACGCGGTCGTCGTCGGTGAGCGGGACGCCGGCCGACATCTTGGCGATGTTCACCGCGGGATGGAAGTCGTCGGCGTCGGCGAAGGGGACACCGAGGCGCTGCGCGAGCGCGGCTCCCACGGTCGTCTTCCCGGAACCGGAGACACCCATCACGGTCACCAGGGGCAGGGGCTGTGGCATCGGATCGTGTCCTCTCGCGGCATCAGTGGTGCGACGACATGAGAAGAGTGGCCTGAAAAGTATTAACTATTCAAGCCTGTACCGATTCATGACAACGAGCTTGGCTCGTCGTCCGCCACAAATGCGATCATCGGGACCATGACCGCCCACTCGTCGGTCGGCCTGCACGCCGACCTGCTGGACTCCCTCGGCCGCCGGATCGCCGCGGGCGAGCTCCCCGAGGGCGCCGTCCTTCGCACGGAGGAGCTGGCTGCCGGATCAGCCGTGTCGCGCACCATCGCCCGCGAGGCCGTGCGGGTGCTCGAGTCGCTCGGGATGGTCACCAGCAGGCGACGCGTCGGCGTCACCGTCGCCCCACGGGCGGCCTGGAACGTCTTCGCCCCGATGATCATCCGGTGGCGCCTCGCCGGCAGCGACCGCACGGCGCAGCTGCGCTCCCTGTCCGAGCTGCGCGCGGGCTTCGAGCCTGTCGCCGCCCGTTACGCGGCGGACCGTGCGACCCCTGAGCAGTGCGGGCTGCTCACCGGTGCCGTCATGGACATGGCGGTGCACGGCCGCTCCGGCGATCTCGATGCCTACCTCGACGCCGACGTCCGCTTCCACCGCGCGCTGCTGGAAGCCGCGGGCAACGAGATGTTCGCCGCCCTGTCCGGCGTCGTCGCCGAGGTGCTCGCCGGGCGGACCCGGCACGGGCTGATGCCCGCCCGGCCGGAGCAGGTCGCGATCCGGCTGCACGGCGACGTCGCGGAGGCGATCCGCGCGGGTGACGCCGACGGCGCGGAGCGGGCCATGACGGCGATCATCGGCGAGGCCGCCGCCGCGATGACGAGCCGGGAGCTCCGGCCGGAGCGGTGATCAGCGGCCCGGGCTTCCCGCCGCCGCCCCGGGCACGCTCAGCGGGCCGGTACGACGCCCGCCACGGCCTCGTCGATCGGTGTCCCGCCCCGGGCGAGCTCGAGGATCTGCCGGTTCACCCGGGGTTCGTACAGCAGCGCGACCAGCGTGTCGGCGACGTCCCGGCGGGTCACCTCGGTGTGGATCTGGGCCTGGCCGAGCGCGACCGTGCCCCGTCCCGGCTCGTCGAGCAGCACCGCCGGCCGGAGGACGACCCAGTCCAGGCCGCTGCGGGTCAGCGCGACGTCGGCGCCCTTCTTCACCGCGATGTAGTGGTCGAAGCCGGGCCCGAGGTTCCGTTCGCGCCACGCCTCGGGGAACACCGAGACCAGCAGGAAGCGCCGGACACCGGCGATCTGCGCGGCCTCGATCGCCGTGTCGACGCCGGCGCCGTCGATCGCCGAGGTGGCCTCGGCCCCGGCGCCGCCCGCACCGGCGGTGAACAGGATCGCGTCGGCGCCGCGGACGAGCCCGGCGAGCTCGGCCGGCGTGATGGTGGTCAGGTCGCCGAGCGTCGCGTCGACGCCCGCCGCCACCAGCTCGTCGCGCTGCCCGGCCCGGCGCACCAGGCCGGACACGGAGTCGCCGCGCTCCTGCAGCGACCGGGCGGCGAGCGAGCCGACCCCGCCGGTCAGGCCGATGACGAAGACCTTCACGCGGCGACCCGCGCGATCAGCGCGTCCGCCGCCGCCGCGGACGACGCCGGGTTCTGGCCGGTGATCAGCAGGCCGTCCTGCACCACGTAGGACGCCCAGTCGTCGCCCTGCGAGTAGTCGCCGCCGAGCCGGGTCAGCTCGTCCTCGACCAGGAACGGGACGATGTCGACCAGCCCCACGGCCGCCTCCTCGGAGTTGGTGAAACCGGTGACCCGGCGCCCGGACACCAGCGGTGCGCCGTCCTCGTCGACGACGTGGCGCAGGACGCCCGGCGCGTGGCACACCAGCGACACCGGCTTGCCGGCACGCAGCGTGCCCTCGATCAGGCGCACCGAGTCCCGGTCCTCGGCGAGGTCCCACAGCGGCCCGTGACCGCCCGGGTAGAACACCGCGTCCGCGTCGGCCGCGGTGACCGAGTCCAGCCGCACGGTGTTCGCCAGCGCCGCGGTCGCGACCGGATCGGCCTCGAACCGGCGGGTGTCGTCGGTCCGGAAGTCCGGCTCGTTGCTCGCCGGGTCGAGCGGCGGCCGGCCGCCCGCGGGCGAGGCCAGGACGACCTCGTGGCCGGCGTCGACGAACCGGTAGTACGGCGCGGCCAGCTCCTCCAGCCAGAACCCGGTCTTGCGGCCGGTGTCGCCGAGCTCGTCGTGCGAGGTGAGAACGATGGTGACCTTCATGGAGCTCCTCCGTCGTATGTCGCGTGCTGTGTGTCGCGTTCTGTGTCGCGTGCTGCCCGTGCCGCGGGCATTGAGTAGACCGGTCGACTAGTACCCGGCATCGTGCACCGTTATGCACCGGACCGGCCGGCGACTGTCCGGGCTATCCGGCCGTCGTGGCGCCCAGGATCCGCTCGGTGACGGCGAGCGCGTTGTCCAGCGGGGCGGTGTCCCGCTGGATCTTCGCCATCACGCTGGCCCCCAGCCACAGGTCGTAGAGCGTGCGGGCGGTGGCGGCGGCGTCGAGCCCGACCGGGATCGAGCCGTCCGCCACACCGGCCTCGACGGTCCGCCGCACCCGGTCGACGATCGAGTCGGTGCCCGCCTTCAGCGCCGTCCGCATCGACTCCGACAGGTCGGCCACCTCGGCCCCGAGCTTGACCGCCAGGCACCTGCCCTGACAGTCCCGGAGGCTCTGGGTGGCACGCCAGTTCCGCCAGTAGTCCATCAACCGGCCGGCCGCCGGGGACGTACCCGCGAGGATCCCGTCCATCTCCGCCAGGTAGCCGACGAAGTAGTTCCGGATCATCGCCTCGCCGAAGGCGTCCTTCGAGCTGAACCAGTGGTAGAACGAGCCCTTGGGGACCCCGGCCGCGCCGAGCACCTCGTTGATGCCCACCGACCCCCATCCCCGGTCGGCCATCAGGCGTTGGCCGACGTCGAGGATGTTCTGCCGGGTGTCGGTGGCGGGCACGGGACCACTGTACGGCCCATTAGACCAGTCGTCTAGTCGCTGCGGGAGCTGCGGGAGCTGCGGGAGCTGCGGGAGCTGCGGGACGGACGAGCCGCGCGACGGGACTCCGCGCAGGCGGGAACACCTGGTCAGACGCGGAGCCGGAGGTCGGGATCGAACCGACGACCTACTGTTTACAAGACAGTTGCTCTACCACTGAGCTACACCGGCGGGTCGCCCCAGACTAGCTTCCCGCCCCTCCCACACCCTCCCCGCCCGCCCACCGGACGCACCGGACGGGCGTCCGGCCGTGCCGCCGTCACCCGCCCGACACAGATCCCTAGCCTGGGAGGCCGCACGGACTACAGGAGAGGTGAACCGAACGTGGCCGAGGACACGCCGCCCGCCGACAGGTTCGCGCGGCGACTGCGCGGGGCGCTGCGGCGGGACGCGAAACGGCTGCTGACCCCCGGCCCGTCGACGGTGCCGATGCTGATGCTCGGCCCCCAGGTCCCCGACGACGCCCAGGTCCAGCAGGTCCTCGACCTCTGCATGCGGATCGGCGAGATCGAGCTGTCCAGCGGCGAGTCGGTGGACGAGGTCACCGCGACGATGCTGCGGCTGGCCAACGCGGCCGGCCTCCCGGCGGTGGACGTCGACATCACGTTCACCTCGATCACGATGTGCTGCCACCGGGGCAACGCGGCACAGCCGGTCACCACGATGCGGCTGGTCCGCTACCGGACCCTGGACCTGTCCCGGCTGGCCGAGACCGAGCAGATCGTCCGCGACCTGGAGGCGGGCCGGCTGGACGTGCGCGCGGCGTCGTCGCGGGTGTCGGACGTGGTGCGCAGCCCGCACCCCTACCCGCGCTGGGTCGCGACGTTCGGCTGGGCCGGGCTCGCCGCGTCGATCGCGCTGCTGCTCGGCGGCGGCCCGATCACCGCCACGGCGGCCTTCGTCACGACGGCGGTGATCGACCGGATCGGCAGGCTGCTGGCCCGGTGGGGGGTCGCGTCGTTCTTCCAGCAGGTGCTCGGCGGCTTCCTGGTGACCGCGTCGACGATCCTGCTGATCTCGATCGGGCTGTTCCCGGCCGGGACCAGACCCTCGTTCATCGTGGCGGCCGGGATCACCGTGCTGCTGTCCGGGCTGAGCGTCGTCTCCACCGTGCAGGACGCACTGACCGGCTACTACCTGACGGCGGCGGCCCGGATCGTGGAGATCTCGCTGCTGTCGGCGGGGCTGCTCACCGGCGTCGTGCTCGGGCTGCAGCTGGGCTTCCAGTTCGACGTGCCGATCGAGGTGTCCGGGGACCTGCCGTCCAGCGTCGGGCAGTTCGGCCTGTCGGTGCTGTCCGGCGCGCTGGCGGCCGCGTTCTACGCGCTCGCCGGGTACGCCCCGCTGCGCTCGCTGCCGATCGCCGGTGCGGTCGGCGCGGCGAGCTGGGCGGTCTACGGCGTGCTGACCCAGGTGTTCGGGATCGGGGCGGTCCCGGCGACCGGCGCCGCGGCCCTGGTGGTCGGCCTGGCCGCCGGGCTGCTCCGGCGCGGGACCGACACCCCGCCGATGGTGGTGACGCTGGCCGGCGTCACCCCGCTGCTCCCCGGCCTGGCCGCCTACCGCGGCTTCTACCAGCTGGCCGTGGAGGGCGTCTCGGAGGGACTGGTGACGGTCACGATCGCGCTGGCGATCGGTCTCGCGCTGGCCTCCGGTGTGGCGCTGGGCCAGTTCGCGACCCGGCCGCGGCGCCGGCCGGAGGAGACGCCGACCTCCGGGGACAGCCCGTCCACCGGCAGCGGCTACATGCTCGCGCCGGACTCCGACGCCGCCGAATCGCAGGCCGCCCCCGCCGACTCGAAGTAGGCTCGGCGACGGGCCCGGGACGCGCCCGCGGCCCGTGCGTCGAGGAGGGCATGTGACCAGCGGCGAACCGGTGACCGCGGCGGATCTGGTGGTGGTGGCCAACCGGCTGCCGGTGGACTACGAACGCCGGCCGGACGGCAGCACCGGCTGGAAGCGCAGCCCGGGGGGCCTGGTCACGGCGCTGGAACCGACGCTGCGGGCCCGGGAGGGCGCCTGGGTCGGCTGGCCCGGCGTCCCGGACGTCGAGGTCGATCCGCTGGTGGAGGACGGCCTGTCGCTCTACCCGGTCCGGCTCTCCGCCCAGGAGGTCGAGGACTACTACGAGGGCTTCTCCAACGGCACGCTCTGGCCGCTCTACCACGACGTGGTCGCCCAGCCGCAGTTCCACCGGCACTGGTGGCGGGCCTACACCGCGGTCAACCAGCGCTTCGCCGAGGAGGTCGCCAGGGTCGCGGCGCACGGCGCGACCGTGTGGGTGCAGGACTACCAGCTCCAGCTGGTCCCGGGGCGGCTGCGCGAGCTGCGGCCGGACCTGCGGATCGGGTTCTTCCTGCACATCCCGTTCCCCCCGGTGGAGCTGTTCCGCCAGCTCCCGTGGCGGACCCGGATCATGGAGGGCCTGCTCGGCGCGGACCTGGTCGGGTTCCACACCGACGGCGGCGTCCGCAACTTCCACTGGCTCGCCCAGGAGCTGGCCGGCGCGACCCCGGACCGGGATCCGGAGGTGGTGCGCTACGGCGGCCGGCAGGTCCGGCTGGGCGCGTTCCCGATCTCGATCGACACCAAGCAGCTCGACGAGCTGTCCCGCACCGAGACCGTCCTGAAGCGGGCCGCGCAGATCCGCGAGGAGCTCGGGAACCCCGCGCGGATCGTGCTGGGCGTCGACCGGCTGGACTACACCAAGGGCATCGACGTGCGGCTGCGCGCGTTCCAGGAGCTCCTGGAGGAGAACCGGATCACGGGCGGCGACACGACGCGCAGCGGAGCGGAGTCGGCCATCGACACCGTGATGATCCAGCTGGCCACGCCGTCGCGCGAGCGGGTCGAGCACTACCAGCAGATGCGCAACGACATCGAGCAGGCGGTCGGCCGGATCAACGGCGAGTTCGCCAGGGTCGGCCATCCCGCCGTGCACTACCTGCACCGCTCGCTGCCCCGCGAGGAGCTGGTCGCGTTCTTCCTGGCCGCCGACGTCATGCTGGTCACCCCGTTGCGGGACGGCATGAACCTGGTCGCCAAGGAGTACGTGGCGGCCCGGCACGACGACGGCGGCGTGCTGGTGCTGTCCGAGTTCGCCGGCGCCGCGATCGAGCTGACCTCGGCGCTGCTGGTGAACCCGCACGACACCGACGGGGTCAAGGAGGCGCTGTACGCGGCGCTGACGATGAACCCCGACGAGGGCCGCAAGCGGATGCGCACGCTGCGCCGCCAGGTGCTCGACCACGACGTGGACCGGTGGGCGCGCTCGTTCCTGGAGACGCTGGGCGTGAAGGTGGACCGGTGACGCCGGCGGGCCCGGCCGGCGCGCTGGACCGGCTGGCCCGGGCCGACCGGCTGCTGGTGGCGCTCGACTTCGACGGCGTGCTGGCGCCGCTGGTGGACGATCCGTCGGCGTCCCGGCCGCTGCCGGGGTCCGCCGACGCGGTGCGCCGGCTCGCCGGCACCGATGCCACCACGGTGGTGCTGGTCTCCGGCCGCGGGCTCGACGATCTCGCGACCGTCTCCGGCTTCGGCCCGCCGGTCGGGCTGGTCGGCAGCCACGGCGCCGAGTTCGACGCGCGGCTCTCCGAGCTGCTCGGCCGCGGCGGGCTGCTCAGCGACGCGCAGGCCCGGCGGCGGGCCGCGCTGCTCGACGGCCTGCGGGAGCTGGTCGAGGCCACCCCGGGCGCCCGGCTGGAGACCAAACCGGCCGGCGGCGCCGTGCACGTGCGCGGGATGGACCCGGCGACCGGTGCCGCGCTGCTGGAGCAGGTCGAGGCCGAGTGGGTGCGCGACGGCGTCGACGCCACCGCGGGCAAGGACGTGCTGGACCTCGCGGTGCTGCGCACCACCAAGGGCGCCGCGGTGGCCGCGCTGCGCGACGCGCTCGGCGCCGGTCCGGTGCTGTTCGCCGGCGACGACGTCACCGACGAGACCGTGTTCGGCACGCTCGGCCCGGACGACGTCGGGATCAAGGTCGGCGACGGCGCCACCGCCGCCGGCTACCGGATCGCCGATCCGCACGAGCTGGAACCGCTGCTGCACCGGCTGGCCGACGCGCGGACCGGTGCGGTCAGGAGCGGGCCCGGCCGGTGACGGTCAGCTCGTCGCCGACCCGCAGCTCGGGGCCGGGGCCCGGGCCGGGGCCGGGATCGAGGTCGGGGATGAGATTCACGCCGAACAGCACGCCGCCGCCCACCCGTCGGTGCCGGGCGAGGGTGACCATCGGCTCCCGGCCGCGATCGGCCGTCACCGGGTCGACCGTGGTGAACACACACCGGGCGCAGGGTTTCGCGACCCGGAACGCGACGTCGCCGACGGTGATCCGCCGCCAGCCGTCCTCGGCCCACGGCGCCGCCCCGGACACCACGAGGTTCGGCCGGAACCGGCTCATCGGCAGCGGCCCCTCCGCGGCGTGCGGGCCGTCCGCGACCAGCTCGTTCAGCGCGTCGAGGGAGTCCTGCGAGGTCAGCAGCAGCGGGTACCCGTCGGCGTAGGACACCCGGTCCTGCGGCCGGGAGAACTCCGGATCGGGCCGCCGGCGGTCCGGGTCGTCGAGGTGCACCAGGCGCACGTCGGTGCCGAGCAGCCGGGAGAACCACCGGTCGGCCACGGGGCCCGCCGGCACCCCGGCGGTGTCCGAGCGGTGCACCCGCACCGGGACGGTCCCGACGGCCGGGTCCGGCTCGGCGACCTGCAGCACCGGGAGCCCGGGTCCGGTCACCTCCAGGCCGCCGCCGGCGGGGAGCCGCGGCGCGGCGAGGACCAGCCGCGGGTGCTTCCGGCCGGTGACCATCACGCCGTCCGGGTCGACGACCATCCACCGCCGGTCGCCGGCGAGTCCGGCGCGCTCGACGGGGAGCCGGTCCTCCGGCGTCCCGCGGCAGGACTTCACCGGGTACCGGAGGAGACCGGTCAGCCTCACCATCCGGAGAAGAACTCCCCCGACTGCCGCAGCGCCCGGGTGGTGGAGCCGACGACCAGCTCGGTCGGCAGCGTGACGTGCTCGGAGACGTGCCGGTCGCCGCGTTCCAGCAGCAGCCGCCCGGCCTCCCGGCCCTTCTCCCGGAACGGCTGCCGGACCGTGGTCAGCCCGACCCGGTCGGCCTCGGGCACACCGTCGAACCCGGCGACCGACAGGTCCTCGGGGACCCGCAGGCCGCGTTCCCGGGCCTCACCGAGCGCGCCGAGGGCGAGGATGTCGGAGGTGCAGACGACCGCGGTGATCCCCGGGTGCGCGTCCAGCAGGGCGGCCGCGCCGTCGGCCCCGGCCTCGGCGGAGTGCTCGAAGCGCTCGATCACCGGCACCGTGGACCAGCTGACCCCGGCCTCGGTGAACGCCTCGCGCAGGCCGGCCAGCCGCTCCCGCTGCACGCTGTAGGTGCTGCGTTCCTGCCGCTCGGGACCGACCGGCCCGTCGTGCCGCTGCGAGCTGAGCCGCATGCACAGCACGCCGATCCGCCGGTGCCCCAGCTCCACCAGGTAGCGGCCGAGCGCCAGGGTGCCCGCCCGGTCGTCGACGCCGACCCGGTCGACGCCCTCGACGCCGGCCGGCTGGTCGCACACCACGGTCGGCACCGGACGCTGCAGGACGGCGCGGAAGTGCGGGTCGTCCTCGCTGACCGAGTAGACGACGAAGCCGTCCACCCCCGCCTGGTAGACGGCGTCGACGTCGGAGTGCTCCGGGCTGACCGGCACCAGCAGCAGCCCGGTGCCCGCCTTCTCGCAGGCCAGCGCGAGCCCCTCGAGGAAGCCGGTGGCGCCCGGGTCGCGGAAGGCGTAGCTCAGCGCCTCGGTGAGCAGCAGCCCGACCGCGCCGGCCCGGCGGGTGCGCAGCGAGCGGGCCACCGGGTCCGGGCCGGGGTACCCGAGCCGGCGGGCCGCCTCCAGGACGCGCTCGCGCAGCGGCGCGGACAGCTGGTCGGGGCGGTTGTAGGCGTTGGACACGGTGGTCCGGGAGACGCCGAGCTCGGCCGCCAGCGACGCGAGCGTCGCCGGACGCCGCTGGTGCTGGGGACCGGTCACGCCTCGAACGGTAGCGGCGGCGTCACCCGGGTGAAAGTCCGCCCCGGCCCGGGCGTATGGATCACATCGTCGCAGTCCGGCCCGACTGTAGAGTGAATTTGAGAACGATTTTCGATAAATACATGACGATACGTTGATAGGAGTTCGGTCGTGTCCCGTTCCCCGCTCCGCCCGGCCGCGCTGGTGGCCGGGCTCGCCGCCCTCTCGCTGGGCCTGTCCGCCTGTGGCTCCGGCCAGGTGGACGCCCCGACCAGCCCGGACATCCCGCAGACCGCGATCGTCGCCTCCACCGACGCCTGGGGCGCCGTCGCGCGCGCCGTCGGCGGCAACTACGTGCAGGTCGAGTCGATCATCGACTCGCCGAACGTGGACCCGCACGGCTACGAAGCGACCCCGCAGGACGCCCTGACCGTCGGCGACGCCCAGCTGATCCTGATGAACGGCGGCGGCTACGACGCGTTCATGACCGGCCTCATCGCCTCCTCCGGCAACCAGGCGCCGGTGGTCGACGCGGTCGAGGTCTCCGGGCTGGAGGGCGCCGACGAGGCCGGGCACGCGCACGAGGGCGAGGCCGGGCACGCGCACGAGGAGGAGGCCGGGCACGCGCACGAGGACGAGGCGGGCCACGACCACGCGCACGAGGACGAGGCGGGCGGCCACGAGGGACACGACCACGGCGCGTTCAACGAGCACGTCTGGTACAGCCTGCCGACCGTGCAGCAGGTCGCCCAGCAGCTCGCCGACCGGCTCGCCGAGATCGACCCGTCGGCCGCCGAGTACTTCCGGAGCAACGCCCAGGCCGTCTCCGGCGGCATCGCCCAGCTGACCTCGAAGGCCACCGACATCGGCCGCAGCCACCCGGACGCCCGGGTCGTCGTCACCGAGCCGGTCCCGGACTACCTGCTGGAGTCGGCCGGCCTGGAGAACGTCACGCCGCAGGAGTTCTCCTCGGCCGTCGAGGAGGGCACCGACCCGCCGGCCGCCGTCGTCGCGCAGACCCTGGACCTGTTCCGCAACCAGCCGCCGGCCGACGTGCTGATCGTCAACAGCCAGACCGAGTCCGCGAGCACCGACCAGGTGCGGGCCGCTGCCGAGCAGGCCGGCGTCCCGGTCGTCGAGATGAGCGAGACGCTGCCCGAGGGCGTCGACGACTACGTCCAGTGGATGAACGGCAACCTCGACGAGCTGAACGCGGCGCTCTCGCAGTGACCACCCCGGCGCTCTCACTGCGCGGGGCGGGCCTGCGGTTCGGCGACCGGACCCTGTGGTCCGGCCTGGACCTCGACGTCGCACCCGGGGAGTTCGTCGCGGTGCTCGGCCCGAACGGCTCCGGCAAGACGACGCTGATGCGCGTCCTGCTGGGGCTGCTCGCGCTCTCCGAGGGCGAGGTCCGGATCGCCGGCGCCGCGCCGCGCCGCGGCAGCCCGGAGATCGGCTACGTCCCCCAGCAGCAGCAGCTCGATCCCGATCTGCCACTGCGCGGGCGGGACCTGGTCGGGCTCGGCCTGGACGGGCACCGGTTCGGCCCCGGCTGGGCCCGGCCCGGCGCCCGCCGGGAGCGGCGCGAGCGGGTCGACCGGGCGCTCGCCGCGGTCGGCGGCACCGGGTACGCCGGATCGCCGGTCGGCAGGCTCTCCGGCGGCGAGCAGCAGCGGCTGCGGGTCGCGCAGGCGCTCGTCGGCGATCCGGCGCTGCTGCTGTGCGACGAGCCGCTGCTCTCCCTCGACCTGTCCCACCAGCGCACGGTCACCCGGCTGATCGACGAGCGCCGGCGCACCGACGGCACCGCCGTGCTGTTCGTCACGCACGAGATCAACCCGGTGCTCCCGCTCGTCGACCGGGTGCTCTACCTGGTCGACGGCCGGTTCCGGATCGGCCCGACCGAGCAGGTCATGACCTCCGAGGTGCTCTCCGAGCTCTACCGCACCGAGGTGGACGTGCTGCGCGTGCGGGACCGGCTGGTCGTCGTCGGCGCCGAGGACGCCGGCCTGCACGCCGAGCACGGCGGGGTCCCGGCGTGATCGACCGGCTGTTCTCCTTCGACGGCACCCTGGAGCTGCTGGCCGAGCCGTTCGTGCAGAACGCGCTGATCGCCTGCGCGGTGCTCGGGCTGGTCGCCGGGCTGCTCACCCCGCTGGTGGTCAGCCGGGGCATGGCGTTCGCCGTGCACGGCACCGCCGAGCTCGCCTTCACCGGCGGCGCGGCAGCGCTGCTGATCGGGCTGGAGGTCGGGCTCGGGTCGGTGGTCGGCGCGGTCGTCGCGGCGACCATCTTCGGCGTGCTCGGCCTGCGCCAGCGCGAGCGGGACTCGGTGATCGGCGTCGTGCTCGCGTTCGGGCTCGGCCTCGGCGTGCTGTTCCTGTCCCTCTACGAGGGCCGCTCGGCGAACCGGTTCGGGCTGCTCACCGGCTCGATCGTGGCCGTCGACGGGACCAACCTGCGGGTGCTCGCCGTCGTCGCGGTGCTGGTGCTCGTCGCCCTGCTGGTGGTCTACCGGCCGCTGCTGTTCGCGAGCACCGATCCGGACGTGGCGCTCGCCCGCGGCGTGCCGGTGCGCGCCCTGTCGCTGGTGTTCGCGGTGCTGATCGGGCTGGTGACCGCGCTCGCGGTGCCGATCGTCGGGGCGATCCTGGTGCTCGCGGTGATGATCGTCCCGGGCGCCGCGGCGAACCGGGTGACCGCCAACCCGGTCCGCGCGACGATCCTGGCCGTGGTGATCGCCGAGGTGTCGCTGGTCGGCGGCACGATCCTGTCGCTGGCGCCGGGGCTGCCGGTGTCGGCGTACGTGGCGACCATCGGCTTCCTCGCCTACCTGCTGTGCCGGCTGGTCGCCCGGCTGCGCGGGCGCGCCGTGGCCCGCGCCTGAGCCCGGTCCGTCAGCGACCGACGCGGCGGCGGCGCGCCACCTCGGCCAGCACCACACCGGTGGCGACCGAGGCGTTGAGCGACTCGACGTTCCCGGCCAGCGGGATCGAGACGGTGACGTCGCAGGTCTCCCGGACCAGCCGGGACAGCCCCTTGCCCTCGGACCCGGTGACCAGCACCAGCGGGCCGGTGGCGAGATCGAGGTCGTCGAGCGAGACGTCGCCGTCGGCGGCCAGGCCGGCGACCATCAGCCCGGCCGAGGCGTACTCGCGCAGCGTCCGGGTCAGGTTCGTCGCGCGGGCCACCGGCAGCCGGGCCGCGGTGCCGGCCGAGGTCCGCCAGGCCACCGCCGTCATCCCGGCGGCGCGGCGCTGCGGGACGACGACGCCGTGCCCGCCGAACGCGCTCACCGAGCGGACGACCGCGCCGAGGTTCCGCGGGTCGGTGACGCCGTCCAGGGCGACCGCGAGTGCGGGCCGGCCGGAGTTGGCGGCCCGCTCCAGCAACTCGTCGGGGTGGGCGTAGGAGTACGGCGGCACCTGCAGGGCCATCCCCTGGTGCAGCGCCCCGCCGGTGATCCGGTCGAGATCGTTGCGCGGGACCTCCAGGATCGAGATCCCGGCCTCCGCGGCCAGCGCGACCGCCTCGGCGACCCGCTCGTCGGCCGGCATGCCGGTGGCGACGTGCAGGGCGGTCGCCGGGACGCCGGCGCGCAGGCACTCGACGACCGGGTTGCGGCCGAGCACCGTCTCCGGGCCCTCGCCGTCGCCGCGCCGGCCGGCGACCGGCCGGCGGCGCTGCTGATCCTGCTGGGCCGCCCGGCGGGCGGCCGCCTTCTGCTTGGGGTGCCCGGGCCGCAGGTCACCGGGCGGGGTCGGCCCCTTGCCGCGCAGCGCGCGGCGGGACTGGCCGCCGGAGCCGACGACCATCCCCTTCTTGGTGCCGTCCTTGCGGATCGCTCCGCGGCGCTTGGAATTGCCTGCCATCGTTATCGGGCGTCCTATGCGTCTTTGAGAGTCCAGGTGGAGCCGCCGGCGCCGTCCTCGACGGCGATGCCGGCGGCGAGCAGCTCGTCGCGGAGCCGGTCGGCGGTGGCGAAGTCGCGCTCGGCGCGCGCCGCCTGGCGACGCTCCAGCATCGACTCGACCAGGGTGGCCAGCGCCTCCCGGGCACCGTCACCGGTGGCCTCGGCGGCGCCGCCGGCGGCCAGCGGGTCCAGCCCCATCACGGCGGTGGTGGCGCGCACGCAGGACGCGGCCCGCGAGGCCGTGCCGGCGTCGCCCGCGTCGAGCGCGGTGTTGCCCTCGCGCACCAGCTTGTGGATCACCGACAGGGCACCGGGGGTGCCCAGGTCGTCGTCCAGGGCGGCGGCGAACTCGGCCGGGACGTCCGCCGACGGCTCGGGCAGCCCGTGCCGCTCGCGGACCCGGTTCACGAACGACTCGATCCGCCGGTAGGCGGCGACCGCCTCGTCCAGTGCGGCGTCGGAGTACTCGATGGCCGACCGGTAGTGCGGGCCGACCAGGTAGTAGCGCAGCTCGGCCGGGCGGACCCGCTGCAGCAGCGACTCGATCTGCAGCGTGTTGCCCAGCGACTTGGACATCTTCTCGCCGCCCATGGTCACCCAGGCGTTGTGCAGCCAGAACCGGGCGAACGGGTCGCCGGCCGCGTGCGACTGGGCGCGCTCGTTCTCGTGGTGCGGGAAGACCAGGTCCAGTCCGCCGCCGTGGATGTCGAACTCCGGGCCGAGGTAGGCGGTGGCCATCGCCGAGCACTCCAGGTGCCAGCCCGGACGGCCGTGCCCCCACGGGGTCGGCCAGCTCGGCTCGCCCGGCTTCGCCGCCTTCCACAGGGTGAAGTCCAGCGGATCGCGCTTGTGCCCGCCCTGGCCCTCGCCCTGGTGCACGTCGTCCACCTTCTGGCCGGACAGCGAGCCGTACTCGGGCAGCGTCCGGACGGCGAAGTAGACGTCGCCGGCCGCGGTGTAGGCGTGCCCGCGGTCGATCAGCCGCTCGATCAGGTCGACCATCTGCGTGATGTGCCCGGTCGCGCGCGGCTCGATCGAGGCGGGCAGGCAGCCCAGCGCGTCGTACGCGGCGGTGAAGGCCCGCTCGTGGGTGGCGGCCCACTCCCACCACGGACGGCCGGCAGCCTCGGACTTGCGCAGGATCTTGTCGTCGATGTCGGTGACGTTGCGGACCAGCGTGACGTCGTAACCGGCGTGGGTCAGCCAGCGGCGCAGCACGTCGTAGTTGAGGCTCGACCGGACGTGACCTATGTGCGGCAGGCCCTGCACGGTGGCACCACAGACGTACATCGACACGGCTCCGGCCCGCAGCGGCGTGAAGGCACGCTGCTCCCTGGTCGCTGAGTCGAGAAGTCTGAGGCTCACATCACCAGGGTACGGCTCTCCGATTCGTCCACTACACCGGCGGTGTCCGAGCGGCAAGGTGTGCGTCATGACTGTTCAGCAGCTGTACCCCAGGCTCGTCGTGTCCGACGCCGACGGGGCCGTCCGGTTCTACGCCGCGGCGTTCGGCGCGGAGCTCGTCGAGCGCTACACCGACGGGTCCGGCCGGGTGGTGCACGCGCTGCTCCGGGCCGGCGACGCGCTCTGGGCGGTCAAGGACGCCGACGACACAGACCCGGCACCGGCCGGCCCCGGCGCGGTGATCGTCGCGCTCTACGTCGACGACCCGGACGCGGTCGCCGCGGCGATGGTGGCCGGCGGCGGGCGGGTGCTCTTCGAGGTCGCCGACCATCCCTACGGCGAGCGCGGCGGCCGGATAGCCGATCCGTACGGCCACGCCTGGATGGTCGCCGCGCGCAGCGAGGAGCTGGACCCGGAGGAGGTCCAGCGGCGGACCGCGGCGGCCTATCCCTGACCGGCGGCCAGCAGCAGGGCGGTCGCCACCGCGGCCCGGCCCTCGCCGCGGCCGGTGAGGCCGAGCCCGTCGGTGGTGGTGCCGGACACCGAGACCGGTCCACCGAGGACCCCGGTCAGCACCTGCTCGGCCTCGGCCCGCCGGCGGCCGATCTTCGGGTCGTTCCCGATCACCTGGACGGCGGCGTTCTCGATCGTCCAGCCGTCGCGTTCGAGCAGCCTGCGGACCTCGGCCAGCAGCGCCGAACCGGAGGCACCGGACCATTCCGGACGGCCGGTGCCGAACACCGCACCGAGGTCGCCGAGCCCGGCCGCGGACAGCAGCGCGTCGCACAGCGCGTGCGCGGCGACGTCGCCGTCGGAGTGCCCGGCGCAGCCGTCCACCCCGGCCCACAGCAGGCCGGCGACCCAGCAGTCCCGGCCCGGCTCGACGGGGTGCACGTCGGTCCCGATACCGACCCTCATTCGATACCGACCCCCTCATCCGGTGCTCCGCCGAGCAGCAGCCCGGCGATCCGCAGGTCCCAGCCGGTCGTCACCTTGAACGCGAGCGGATCGCCCGCGACGGTCGCGACCGGCTCGCCGAGCGCCTCGACCAGGCCGGCGTCGTCGGTCGCCGGATCGGGACCGCTGGCGTAGGCGAGACGAAGCTCACGCGCCCGGAAGCCCTGCGGCGTCTGCACCGCCCGCAGCGTGGAACGGTCCACAGTGGACAGTACGGTCCCAGCCGGATCCACCGTCTTGACGGTGTCGGTCACCGGCAGCACCGGGATCACCGCGGGCGCGCCCGCGCGGACCGCGTCGACCACCCGGCGGACCACCCCGGCGGGGGTCAGCGGGCGGGCGGCGTCGTGCACCAGCACGACCTCGGCGTCCGGCCGGGTCGCGGCCAGCCCGGCGGCCACCGACGCGGTGCGGTCGGCGCCACCGGGCACGACCGTCACCGGCCGGCCCGGGAGCAACCCGACCGCATCGTGCACCTGCTCGGCGGGGACGACGACCACCACGTGATCGACGACGCCGGACCCGAGCAGGCCGTCGACGGCGCGCACCAGCATGGGCACGCCGCCGACCTCGACGAACGCCTTCGGCACCCCGGCACCGAGCCGGACCCCCGAACCCGCCGCAGGCAGCACGGCGACGACGGGCGAACCGCTCACTCCGCGATGCTCAGGCGTTCGCGGTGGCGAGCACCTCGTCGAGCAGGATCTCGGCCCGCTCCTCGTCGGTGCCCTCGGCCAGCGCGAGCTCGCTGACCAGGATCTGCCGCGCCTTGGCGAGCATGCGCTTCTCGCCCGCGGACAGCCCCCGGTCCTTCTCCCGGCGCCACAGGTCACGCACGACCTCGGCGACCTTGTTCACGTCGCCCGAGGTGAGCTTCTCCCAGTTCGCCTTGTAACGGCGGGACCAGTTCGTGGGCTCCTCGGTGTGCGGCGCGCGCAACACCTCGAAGACCCGATCCAGACCCTCCTGACCCACCACGTCCCGAACGCCGACGACCTCTACGTTGTCGGCGGGAATGCGGACCGTCAGATCCCCCTGCTGAACCTTCAGGACGAGGTACTGCACTTCCTCGCCCTTGATCGTCCTCATCTCGATCGCCTCGATGAGCGCGGCACCGTGGTGCGGGTAGACGACGGTCTCTCCGACCTTGAAAACCATGTGTCCTCTGGCCCCTTTCGCTGGGTCCAGATTAACACGCCGTTCGAACGGGCCGGTGACCGGCTTTCACCGTCGTCGCAGGTCAGGGGGTTGACAACACCGGAAAAACGTGTTCCCGCGGGTGTGTCCCGGGTCTGCCGGAAGCCCGTCACCTGCGCTCCACCGGGCCGCCACGCGGTGGACGGAGCCGGCCTGCGGACGCCCGACCGCGCACCGGCGCGGGGCACGCGACTAGGCTGCCGGGCGGATCGGGCGATTCCACCGCGCCGGTCCGCACTCGCCGTACGCGCGCCGGGAGCAGCTCCCGGCCGGCAGGAAGGACACGCCGACCGTGAGCCGCAACCGCCGTCCCGTCCGCACCCTGGCCGGGGTCGCCGGAGCCGTCGCCCTGACCGGCCTGCTGCTGAGCGGGTGTGGTGCGGGACAGCTCTCGCAGACCGCCCAGCAGGTCGCCGCGACCAACGGCGTCAACGTCTCGGTCGGCTCGGTCGACCTGCGGGACGTGCAGGTCGCCTATCCCGAGTCGCCGGCCAGCGAGGCCGCGCTCTACGCCAGGGGCACCGCGGCGCCGCTGCGCGCCACCCTGGTGAACTCCGGCAGCGTCGCCGACCGGCTGGTCTCGGTCAGCTCGCCGGCCGCCGCGAACGTGCTGGTCGACGGCGACCCGGTCCTCCCGCAGGACATCGCTCTGGTGTCGGCGGCGAACTTCCCGCTGTCGCCGACCGCGAGCCGCCCGCTGAACATCACCCTCGAGGGCCTGACCCAGCCGATCGGCGCCGGCGACACCATCCCGGTCACGTTCGTCTTCGAGCGCGCCGGTTCGGTCACCGCGCAGGTGCCCGCCGCCGTGCCGACCGAGGACGTGCCGCTCGGCCCCGGCCCGGAGCGCGACGACTTCTCCGCCGAGGCCGAGGCCGCCCCGGCGCCGCCGGAGCTGCCGGCCGACGAGGGCCAGGACGGCGCGGACACCTCGGTCACCGACGGCGAGGGCGTCGAGTCCGCCCCCGGCAACGAGGGCAGCGGCGCCGGCGGCGCCGCCGGCAACTGACCACCAGGACCCGGGCGGCCCGCTCGGGTGGCTACCGCTGCACCGAGTGCGACCAGCGCACCGCGCAGTGGGTCGGCCGCTGCCCGGGCTGCCAGGCATGGGGCAGCCTCGAACAGGTCGAGGCCCCGCGCGGCAACGGCCGCACCGTCGTCGCGGGCGCACCGAGCACGCCGGCCCGGCGGATCGCCGACGTCGAGCTGGACGCCGCCCGGGCCCGCCCGACCGGCGTCGACGAGCTGGACCGGGTGCTGGGCGGCGGGCTGGTGCCCGGCGCGGTCGTGCTGCTCGCCGGTGAGCCCGGCGTCGGGAAGTCCACCCTGCTGCTGGAGGTAGCGGCCCGCGCGGCGGCCGGATCTCGGGTGCTCTACGTGTCCGGCGAGGAGTCTGCGGGCCAGGTCCGGCTGCGCGCCGAGCGGACCGGCGGGCTGCACGACGAGCTCTACCTCGCCGCCGAGTCCGACCTGGAGTCGGTGCTCGGGCACGTCGACGCGCTGGCGCCGTCGCTGCTGGTGATCGACTCGATCCAGACCATGTCCACCGCAGGCGTCGACGGCACCCCGGGCGGGGTCACCCAGACCCGCGCGGTGACCATCGGGCTGACCGCGCTCGCCAAGGAGCGCGGCCTGGCGGTGCTGCTGGTCGGCCACGTCACCAAGGACGGCGGCATCGCGGGCCCGCGGGTGCTGGAGCACGTCGTCGACGTGGTGCTGCACTTCGAGGGCGACAAGCACTCCGCGCTGCGGATGGTGCGCGGCGTGAAGAACCGGTTCGGCCCGGCCGACGAGGTCGGCTGCTTCGAGCTGCGCGACTCGGGCATCGTCGGGCTGCCCGACCCGTCGGGGCTGTTCCTGGGCCGGTTCGGCCAGGGCGGCGACGGGGTGCAGCCGGGCACCGCGGTGACCGTGGTGATGGACGGCAGGCGGCCGCTGCTGGCCGAGGTGCAGGCGCTGGTGGCCGGGGCGAACATCCCGAGCCCGCGGCGGGCGGTGACCGGGCTGGACGCGTCCCGGGTGCCGATGCTGCTCGCCGTCGTCGAGCGGCGGGGCGGGCTGAAGCTGCACGACGCCGAGGTCTACACCGCGACCGTCGGCGGCATGAGGATCACCGAGCCGGCCGCGGACCTGGCGGTCGCGCTGGCCGTCGTCTCGGCCAAGCGCGACATCGCGCTGCCCGCCGATCTCGTGGTGCTCGGCGAGCTCGGCCTGGCCGGTGAGCTGCGCCGGGTGCACGGCATCGGGCGGCGACTGGCCGAGGCGGCCCGGCTCGGCTTCACCAGGGCGATCGTCCCCCCGGACGCCGAGGTCGGGTCGACCGGCATGAAGATCACCGAGGCGGCGTCGCTGAAGCAGATCATGGACCGGCTGCGCTGAGCCCGGTCAGCCCATCAGCAGCGGGGCCGGCGCGCTGACCACCCCGCCGAGCCGGGCCAGCACCCGGTAGCCGCCGGGCTCGACCCGGGCCCGCTCGGCCGCGCAGCCGGGATCGGACCGCAGCCCGCTCCAGGTCACCGCGAACGCGACCGGCTCGCCGGGCACCAGGGTGCGCAGGTCGTCGGTGGCCGGGTTCGAGCAGTCGTTGGACGACCAGAGCTTGTCCGCGCCGTCGCCGCTCCACACCGCGATCTCCTGCTCCGCACCGTCCAGGTCGCGCACGCACGGCTCGCCGGACACGTTGGTGACCACCAGCCGCAGCTCCGGGCGGGCGTCGGCCGGGTAGCTCGGCTGCCCGGTCTCGGCCCGCACCTCGATCATCCCGTCGGCGCAGGGCACCGGGCCGGTCGCGGGGGACGGCGTGGCGTCCGGCACCGGCACCGACGGGCGCGGGGTGTCGTCGGGCCGCACCGTCTCGTCCACCGGGCCCGCGTTCGGGGCCGCGGGCCCGGTGGACTCCCTCTCGTCCGCCGGTCCGGGGCCGGCGGTGGCGGGGAGCGGCGGCTGCGGTGCGCCCGGGGCTGGGGACTCCGGGGCCGGGGATGCCGGAGCCGCCGCTCCGCTGTCGGGGGTGGACACCGCTGCGGCACCGGTCGGTGTGGTGTCCTCGCCGGCCGCTCCGGGGATGAGCAGCCAGGTGGTCAGCCACAGCAGGGCGAACAGCGCGAGCAGCGCGACGCCCACCGCGACTGCGCGCCGACGCCAGTAGACCGACGCCGGCAGGGGTCCCACCGGGTCCAACATGTCACTGACGGTAGATCGATGATTACTCGATGTCGTCGGCGCCGCGCCGGTGCGGAGCAGGTCGGCGCGGTTGTACCCCTGTGAGGGAACGGGGGACGCGCCACCGGGTGACCGGGGGGCACCGGCACCGACCGACCGTGCCCGGACGTCCCCGTCGGAACCGCCCCGGCCGCACCCGACCAGGGGCGATGATCACGGATCCGGCACCGGGACGGTCGCCCGGTGCCGCTCCGGGTGCCCGATCCGTGATCACGTCCGGGCACCCGCGACACTGGAGGGGTGCTGGCCGAGCGGATCCACCCGTGGTTCTCCGCGCATGCCCGGGACCTTCCGTGGCGGCGCCCGGGCACGACGCCGTGGGGGGTGCTGGTCAGCGAGTTCATGCTGCAGCAGACCCCGGTGGCCCGGGTCGAGCCGGTCTGGACCGAGTGGATGCGGCGCTGGCCCGCACCGTCCGCGCTGGCCGCCGCGCCGCGGGCGGACGTGCTGCGCGCCTGGGGCAAGCTCGGCTACCCGCGCCGGGCGATCCGGCTGCACGACGCCGCGGCCGCCATCGCCCGGGAGCACGGCGACGCCGTCCCGTCGGACGTGGACGCGCTGGAGGCGCTGCCGGGCGTCGGCTCCTACACCGCGCGCGCGGTCGCCGCGTTCGGCTTCGGGCTGCGGGCCCCGGTGGTCGACACCAACGTCCGGCGGGTGGTGGCCCGCGCCGTGCACGCCCACGGCGACGCCGGCCCGGCCCGGACCCGTGCCGATCTCGCCGACGTCGACGCGCTCCTGCCGCCGGACGACGCGACCGCGGCGGTCGTCTCGGCCGGGCTGATGGAGCTCGGCGCGGTGGTCTGCACCGCGCGGGCACCGCGCTGCCCGCTCTGCCCGGTCGAGGCGGAGTGCGCCTGGGTGGCCGCGGGCAGGCCCGCCTACGACGGCCCGCGCAAACCGGTGCAGGGCTTCGCCGGGACCGACCGGCAGGTCCGCGGGAAGCTGATGGACGTGCTGCGCGGCGCCCCCGGCCCGGTCCGGCGGGCCGAGCTGGACGCGGTCTGGCCGGACGCCGGGCAGCGCGACCGCTGCCTGCACTCGCTGCTGGTCGACGGCCTCGCCGAGCAGACCGACGACGGCCGCTTCGCGCTGCCCGCCTGATGCCCGCGACCGTCCGGTTCCGGCTCGATCCCGCCGCGGTGGGCGAGCTGGCAGGGCTGCGGGCCCGGCTCACCGCCGCCGGGCTGCCCGCCGCGGGCGGCGATCCGGTGGTCACCGTCGCCGCCGCCGGGACCGTCCCAGGACCGGCCAGACACGCCCTGGTGGCCGAGCTGCGGCTGGTCGCGCTGCCCGCGCTCTGGCTGGCCACGCTCGGCTCCCGGACCGGCGACGACGATGCGCTGGTGCTCGCCGCCGTCACCGACCCGGAGGTGCTCGCGGTGCACACGGCGGTGCACGACGCGCTGGCCGGACGGGTCCGCGGGCCGCACGCCGCGCACCTGCCCGGCTCCTGGCTGCCGCACGTGGTGCTGGCCACCGGGCGGCCGGCGGAGGCGTTCGCGCTGCTGCACCCGGTGCCGCCGGTGCGGGCCCGGATCGTCGCCGTGGAGCTGCACGACTCGCGCACCGGGGCGACCGAGGTGCTCGCTCACTGACCGGTGGCGCCGAGCAGCGCGGTCACCGCCCCGGCCCAGCCGGCCGGGTCCGCGTCGTGCACGAGATGGCCGGTCCCGGGCAGCCGGACGTGCCGGGCGCCCGGCACCCGGGCGGCGAGCAGCGCGAGCTGCCCCGGTGGGGCGACCGACTCCCCCGCCTCGATCACCAGCAGCGGGACGCGGACCGCCGACAGCTCGTCGAGCAGGCCGCGGCGCAGCCAGTGCGCGGCGATCGCGCAGGCGTCGTCGACGTCGCAGGCGAGCCACCAGCCGTCGGCGCGGCGGACGGCGCAGCGCCCCATGTGCTCGCCCACCTCGGGCCGCGGCCGGCCGAGCACCGCCGCCAGCGCCGCCCGGGACGGGTGCGGCCCGGCGACCGCGCCGAACCAGGCGCGCATGTCGTCGAGCAGCCCCGGCGGGCTGCCGGTCAGGTCCGGTGGCGGGTCCTCGGCGACGACCGCGGTGACCAGGTCCGGCCGACGGGCGGCGGCCAGCAGCGCGGACAGTCCGCCCATCGAGTGGCCGACCAGTGCGGCCGGCCCGGTGCGCCCCAGCAGCTCGACGACGTCGCGGGCCAGCCGGTCCGGCGACCAGGCCGCCGGGTCCGCTCCGGCCGGCCGGCCGGAGCGCCCGTGCCCGCGCGCGTCCGGCGCCAGTACCCGGCCGTACGGTGTCAGCGCCGCCGCGCGCGGCTCCCAGCTCGCGGCGCAGCTCATCAGGCCGTGCAGCAGCACGATCGGCCGCCCGCGGCCGCCGAACGCGAAGACGGCCAGCTCGACGCCGTCGGAGGAACGCACGGGCCGACCCTAGGCTGCACCCGTGGCCGACGAGCACGACGTGCGCCGGATCGCCCTCGGGCTGGACGGCGCCGTGGAGAACCCTGGCGACGGGTTCGACTTCCGGGTCCGTGGCAAGGGGTTCGTGTGGTCCTATCCGGAGCGGGTGCCGGGCCGCCGCCGGGTGATCCGGACCGACATCGCGGTGCTCTACGTCGGGGACGAGGCGGAGAAGCAGGCGCTGCTGCGCGGCGAGCCGGAGCTGTTCTCCACCGACCCGGGACACGAGCCGTTCCCGCTGGTCCTGGTGCACCTGGAGCGGGTCGGCGTGGACCGGCTGGCCGAACTCGTCGGCGACGCCTGGCGGATGCGCGTCGACGGGGCCGGTCCGGGCTAACGTGGGTGCATGGCCGTAGTGAAGATCAACGCGATCGACGTCCCGGAGAACGCCGGGCCGGAGCTGGAGAAGCGGTTCGCGAACCGCCTGCACGCCGTCGACGGGCAGCCCGGGTTCATCTCGTTCCAGCTGCTCCGCCCGGTCTCCGGGGACGACCGGTACTTCGTGGTCACCCACTGGGAGACCGAGGAGGCGTTCCAGGCGTGGCGGGACGGGCCCGCCGCCGAGGCGCACTCCGGTGCGCGCTCGCCGAAGCCGGTCGCCACCGGCGCCTCGCTGCTGGAGTTCGAGGTCGTCGATCTCGAGCAGATCGCGGCGGGGTCCTGATCGATCCGGACCTGCGCTCCGCCGCGGCGCTGATCGGCGGCGCCGACGCGCTGCTGGTCACCGCCGGGGCGGGGATGGGCGTCGACTCGGGCCTGCCGGACTTCCGCGGCGACGAGGGCTTCTGGCGCGCCTACCCGCCGTACGCCCGGCTCGGGCTGCGGTTCGTCGAGCTCGCCGATCCGGAGCACTTCACCGACGATCCGGCGCTGGCCTGGGGCTTCTACGGGCACCGCCTGCACCTGTACCGGCGGACCGTCCCGCACGCCGGGTTCGACGTCCTGCGGCGCTGGGCCGGGCGCGTCCCGACGACCGTGCTCACGTCCAACGTGGATGGTCAGTTCCAGCGCGCCGGGTTCCCCGCCGGGGACGTCGCCGAGGTGCACGGCTCGATCCACCACCTGCAGTGCCTGCGGCTGTGCGGGTACGGCGTGTGGCCGGCCGACGGCGTCGACGTGGCGATCGACCCGGACAGCATGCGCGCGACCGGCCCGCTGCCGTCCTGTCCCGGCTGCGGCGGGCTCGCCCGGCCGGCGATCCTGATGTTCGGCGACGCCGGCTGGGACGCCTCGCACGCCGAGCCGGCGCTGCAGCGGCACGTCGACTGGCTGGCCCGGCACCGGGCCGGGCTCGCCGTCGTCGAGCTGGGGGCGGGCACCGCACTGCCGACCGTGCGCCGCCGCTCCGAGCTGGCCTCGGCCGCGACCGGCGCGCTGGTCCGGATCAACGTCCGGGAGCCGCAGGTGCGGCACGGCCGCGGCGTCGGCATCGCGGCGGGGGCCGCTGCGACCCTCGCCGCGATCGACGAGCTGCTCGACGCCCGGGCGGCCGCTCAGTCCGGCACGGACTTCTGACCGGGCACCACGATCGCCGGCAGGTCGGCGAGCCCGGCCAGCGCGGCGGAGTGCACCTCGGCGGCCCGGACGGTGCCGTCCACCCCGGGCAGGTCCCGGGTGGCGGTGGCCGCGGCGACCACGGTCGGGACGTGCCCGGCGGAGAACGCGCTGCGGGCCGTCGAGTTGACGCACATGTGCGTCATGAACCCGGCGAGGACCAGGTCCTGGTAGCCCTCCAGCAGGTCGGCCAGGCCGGTGTGCACGAAGGCGCTCGGGAAGTTCTTGACCACGACGGCCTCGCCGTCCCGCGGCGCCACCGAGTCGTGGATCGCGCCGATCGGGGCGGTGACGTCGTACGGGCTGCCCTCGCCCGCGTCGTGCTGCACGTGGATCACCCGGGCGCCCGCGGAGCGCGCCCGGTCGAGCAGCGCGGCGGCCTCCGCCAGGGCCGGCTCGACGTTCTCCAGGCGCATCACGCCCTCGGTGTAGGTGTTCTGCAGGTCGATCATGATCAGGGCGGAGCGGCCCAGCGGGGCCGGCTCGACCGGCAGCCCCATCAGCCCGCGCAGGGTGTGCGGTGCGGACATCGGTGTCCTCCTTCGTCCGGACACACCGCGGGCCCGGACACACCGGTCCGGGCCCGCGATGGGTCAGTCGTCGTTCAGTGACCGCCACTCGTCGTCGGTGAACAGCCGGGAGCGGATCAGGAACCGGACGCCCTCCGGCGCCTCGACCGAGAACCCGCTGCCCCGTCCCTTCACCACGTCGACGGTGAGATGGGTGTGCTTCCAGTATTCGAACTGTGACGCCGACATCCAGAAGCCGATCGGCTTCTCGATCCCGTCCACCCGGAGGTCCCCCAGATGGACGTCCGAGCCGCCGGTCTTGAAGTCACCGTCCGGGTAGCACATCGGGGCGCTGCCGTCGCAGCATCCGCCGGACTGGTGGAACATCAGCGGACCGTGCAGCTCGGTGAGCTTCACCAGCAGATCGGCGGCGGCCGGCGTCAGCGCCACCCTGGGGGTGACGGCGGCGTCCGGCTGCCCCATCAGAAGAAGCCCAGCGCGTTCGGCGAGTAGCTCTGCAGGACGTTCTTGGTCTGCTGGTAGTGGTCGAGCATCTGCTTGTGGTTCTCCCGCCCGATGCCGGACTGCTTGTAGCCGCCGAACGCCGCGTGCGCCGGGTAGGCGTGGTAGTTGTTCACCCACACCCGGCCGGCCTGGATGTCGCGGCCCGCCCGGTAGGCGGTGTTCGCATCCCGGCTCCACACGCCGGCGCCGAGGCCGTAGAGCGTGTCGTTGGCGGTCCGGATGGCGTCGTCGTAGTCGGAGAAGCGGGCCACCGAGACGACCGGGCCGAAGATCTCCTCCTGGAAGATCCGCATCTGGTTGTTGCCCTCGAACACGGTCGGCTTGATGTAGTAGCCGCCCGCGAGGTCGCCACCCAGATCGGCCTTCTCGCCGCCGGTGAGGACCTTGGCCCCCTCCTGACGACCGATGTCGATGTAGGACAGGATCTTCTCGAACTGGTCGTTGGACGCCTGCGCACCGATCTGGGTGTCGGTGTCGAGCGGGTTGCCCTGCTTGATCTGCTCGGTGCGCTTGACCGCCTGCTCCAGGAACTCGGAGTAGATGCCGCCCTGGATCAGCGCGCGGGACGGGCAGGTGCACACCTCGCCCTGGTTGAGGGCGAACATCGCGAAGCCCTCGAGCGCCTTGTCGTAGAACGCGTCCTGCTGGGTGGCGACGTCGTCGAAGAAGATGTTCGGGCTCTTGCCGCCCAGCTCCAGGGTGACCGGGATCAGGTTCTCCGAGGCGTACTGCATGATCAGCCGGCCGGTGGTGGTCTCACCGGTGAAGGCGATCTTCGAGATCCGCTTGTTCGACGCCAGCGGCTTGCCCGCCTCGACCCCGAACCCGTTGACGATGTTGACCACACCCGGCGGGAGCAGGTCGGCGACCAGGTCCAGCAGCACGTGGATCGAGGCCGGGGTCTGCTCGGCCGGCTTGAGGACGACCGCGTTGCCCGCGGCGAGCGCCGGTGCCAGCTTCCAGATCGCCATCAGGATCGGGAAGTTCCACGGGATGATCTGGCCGACCACGCCGAGCGGCTCGTGGAAGTGGTAGGCGACGGTGTCGTCGTCGATCTGGGACAGCCCGCCCTCCTGCGCGCGGATCGCCCCGGCGAAGTAGCGCAGGTGGTCGATCGCCAGCGGGATGTCGGCGGCCAGGGTCTCCCGGCAGGCCTTGCCGTTCTCCCAGGACTCGGCGATCGCGACGGCCTCGAGGTTCGCCTCGATCCGGTCGGCCATCTTGTTCAGGATGTTCGCCCGCTCGGTCGGCGAGGTCTTGCCCCAGGCCGGCGCGGCCGCGTGCGCCGCGTCGAGCGCCTTCTCGACGTCGTCGGCGGTGCCGCGGGCGACCTCGGTGAAGTTCTGCCCGGTGATCGGCGTCGGGTTCTCGAAGTACTGCCCCTTGGCCGGCGCGACGTACTCGCCCCCGATGAAGTGGTCGTAGCGGGGCTTGAACGAGACGACGCTGTCCGGCTGACCCGGTGCCGCGTACGTGGCCATCGTTGGTCCTTCCCGTGGGAGATGTCGCAGTCGTTGCGCGTGATGCCGGACACTAGGAAGGTGGGGGTTGCACGAGAGTTGCACGCAGATGCGGAACCTGAACCTCCGGTGAGTGCCGATCACGCGGATTCGATTCAGGTAAGGCTGAGCTAACCGTAGGGTGAGTGTCGTGACGCGTGAACGAGCCGCACTGGAGCGGGCCCGCGGTGCCGCGCTGACCGGCTCGGCCGCGCCGGAGCTGCGCCCGGAGATCCGGGCGTCCTGGGAGCGCTCGCTGGCCGCCGCCGTCGATCCGGAGCGGTCCCGGCCGACGCACCCCTACCAGCCCGGCGAGGTCGCCGAGCTGCGCGCGGGGCATCCGCTGGCGCGGGTGCTGCCCGTGTTGCGGGAGACCCTCGTCGCCGCGGCCGAGCAGGCCCGGCACATGATGATCGTGACCGACGAGCGCGGGCACATCCTGTGGCGCGAGGGCGCCCGGGAGGTGCTGCGCCGGGCCGAGCGGGTGGAGCTCGTCGAGGGCACCCGCTGGAGCGAGGACGCGGTCGGGACCAACGCGATGGGCACCGCGCTGTCCGACGACCGGCCGGTCCGGATCCACTCGGCCGAGCACCTGGTGAGCGCCTACCACCCGTGGACCTGCGCGGCCGCGCCGGTGCACGACCCGGAGACCGGCCGCCAGCTCGGCGCGGTCGACGTCACCGGGCCGGAGGAGACCTTCCATCCGATGACGCTGTCGCTGGTCACCGCGGCCGCCCGGCTCGCCGAGCACCGGCTGGCGGCGCTGACCGAGGAGCGCGACCGGCGGTTGCGGGACACCAACCTGCCGCACCTGGCCCGGCTCGGCGACGTGCCCGGCGCGCTGCTCTCGCCGCGCGGCCGGGTGCTGGCGGCGACCCCGGCGCACCGCTTCCCGGCCCGGGTGCCGCTGCCCGAGCGCGGCGACCGGATCGTGCTCGACGGCGGCGCGGAGGCCGTCCTGGAACCGCTCGGCGAGGGCTGGCTGCTCCGGGTGCCCGCACCGGCCGGTCCGGTGCTGCCGACGCTGACCCTGCCGTTCCTCGGGGCCCGCGCGCCGGTGGCCCGCCGGGACGGGCGGCCGCTGCGGCTCGGCCTGCGGCACGCCGAGGTGCTCACCCTGCTCGCGCTGCACCCCGAGGGGATGACCGCCGACCAGCTCGCCGGTGCGCTCTACGGCGACGAGGGCCGCCCGATCACCGTCCGGGCCGAGATGCACCGCCTGCGCCGCTGCGTCGGCGAGGGCACCGTGCGCACCCAGCCCTACCGGCTCGCCGCCCGGGTGGACGCCGACTTCCTCCGGCTGCGCGAGGCGCTGCGCGACGGCCGGGTGCGCGACGCCGCGGCCGAGGCGGCCCGGGGGCCGTTGCTGCCGACCTCGGAGTCGCCGGGGGTGCGGGCCGAGCGGGAGCACCTGGTGGCCGCGACCCGGACCGCGGTGCTCCGCTCCGGCGATCCGGACGCGCTGCTCGCGCTGCTGCGCACCGACCCGGACGACGAGCTGCGGGAGCGGTTGCGGGCCGCGCTGCCGGCCGGGGACCACCGCGTGCTGGACCTGCCCGGCCCGGACCTGCCCGGCTGATCCGTCGTGGCCGTCAGTGCGGGTCGGTTTGGTCGGGGATGCCGTCGTCGTCGGAGTCGGGCAGCCGCGGGTCGTCCTCACCGGCCCGGACGGCCTCCAGCTGCGCGGCCAGCGCCACCCCGGCCAGCAGCGCCACCCCGGTGACGTTCGCCCAGATCAGCAGCGCCATCACCGCGGTCAGCGGGCCGTAGGTCGCGCCGAAGTTGTCGGCGGAGGCCACGTACAGCGCGAGCAGCCCGGATCCGGCCAGCCAGGCCAGCACCGTCACCGTCGCACCCACGCCCAGCCAGGACAGGCCCGGCTGGCGGCGCCGCGGGGCGAACCGCAGCAGCGCGGTGACCGCGACGACCAGCAGGGCGAGCCCGGCCGGCCAGCGGACGACGTCCCACACGGTCTCCGCGGCCGGGCCCCAGCGGTACACCTCGCGCACCGCGTCCCCGAACGGCTCACCGGCGACGATCAGCAGCAGCCCGGCCGCCATCGCGACCCCCGCGGTGGCGGTGAGCAGCGCGGCGCGGGCGTACTTCGCGAGCGCCGGCCGGTCCCGCTCGGTGCCGTAGATCCGGTTCGCGCCCCGCTCCAGCTGGGCGAACGCCGAGGTGGCCGCCGCGAACGCGGTGAGCAGCCCCAGCCCGAGCACCAGCTCGCCGCGCTCCCCGGCCGGGGTGTCGTCGCGTTCGGCGCCCGCGCCGGGCGGTGCCGGATCCGCGCCGGTCACCGCCTGCTGGACGAGCTCGTCGCTGGTGCCCGGCGACAGCGCCAGCACGGTCCGCGCGACGACCTCGGAGACACCCTCGGCTCCGGCCGCCGCGGACAGCCCGACCCCGGCGATCACCAGCGGCACCGCGGCCAGCGCCAGCTGCAGGCCGAACGCCCTGGCGTGCGAGAAGCCGTCGCCGTAGCGGAAGCGCAGGAATCCGGTGCCGAGCAGGTGCCGCACGCCGTAGCGGCGCAGGGTGTGCGCGGCGTCGTCGGCGGAGAGCCGGTCGCCGGACATCAGCCGGGTCTCCGGCACCGGGCGCACCGAGCTCATGGCGAGAACGTAGCCCCGGCGGCCGCCGCACGGGCATGATCCCTGTCTTGGGAGTGCCGGAGCCGGTTCCGGCGCGCCACACTCCCGGGACAGGGATCATGGTGCGCATGCCGGAGCAGCGGTTCGACGACCTGGTGCAGCGGGCGGCGCGGCTCGTCCCGGCGGGCGGGCGGGCACTGCTCGGCGTCGCCGGGGCCCCGGGGGCCGGCAAGACCACCCTGGCGCTCGCCCTGGTCCGCGCGCTGACCGCGGCCGGGGTGGCCGCGGTGTACGTCCCGATGGACGGCTTCCACCTGGCCGACGTCGAGCTGGCCCGGCTCGGCCGCGCCGGCCGCAAGGGCGCGCCGGACACCTTCGACGCGGCCGGCTACGCGGCCCTGCTGCAGCGGCTGCGCGCCGCGCCGGGGCGCGAGACCGGGCCGGTGTACGCGCCGGCGTTCGACCGGGAGATCGATCAGCCGGTGGCCGGGTCGATCCCGGTGCCGCCGGAGTGCCGGCTGGTCGTCAGCGAGGGCAACTACCTGCTCGTCGACGCGCCGCCGTGGCACGCGGTGCGGGCCGCGTTCGACGAGGTCTGGTTCCACGAGACCGACGAGGCGCTGCGCCTCGAACGGCTGGTGGCCCGGCACGTGCGGTTCGGCAGGTCCCCCGCCGCGGCGCGGGAGTGGGTGCAGCGCACCGACGAGCCGAACGCGCGGCTGGTCGGGTCCACCCGCGGGCGGGCCGACCTGGTCGTGGGCGGGGCCGGCCTCCCGGCCTGACCCGTCCGGCCGCCGCCGGACGTCCGCCCCTGGCCCCTTGCCGGATCCGGACGCGGCCTTGCCCGTCCCCGCCATCGCGCACGGCCCGGGCCGGCGCGGTGCGACCGTCCCGGGCGTCACCGCGTCACGAACCCGCCGGGGCCTCGTCCCCGGCGGTCCGTCCGCGCGTGACGATCCCTGCGCATCCGGGACGTCGGACGCGCATGCCGTCCGAACCGACCGGAGGTCCACACATGGGGTGCGCGAATCCCCGGATCCGTACCGGCGTCGCCGCCGCGGCCGCACTGGCGGTCGGTGCGCTCGCACCGGCCGTCGGCCCGGTGGCGTTCGCCGCCGCCGAGCCGAACCCGGCGGTCGCGGCCGCCGACACGGTCGGGCTGCAGGTGACCGAACGTGACAAGGCCCGCGCCGTGCACGAGGGGCCTCGCCGACCCGGCCTTCCATGGCGGCGCCACCTGGTGCGCGCCCCCGGGCGGGCGGGTGAGGAGGTGTCCTTGGAGCCGGCCGACCACCCGGGCCGACCCCTGCGCCACTTCGAGAAATGAAATTCCATGAGCCGGCCTCACATTGCGCCATCCGATCTGGTGAATCACACAGTGACCGGAGCAACGGCATCCTGGCACTACTACCCGGACTCGCTCACCGACCCGGAGCCCCGACTCGGAAAAGTGTGGCTCGATATCAACCAGATGGGGAGCGTTCAGTTCCGAGCATTCAACGGGATGGAGATGGTGATCGCCGATCCGGTAGCTCCGTACACGATCGAGGGGATCGGGTCTCTCATAGTCGCAGAGGTCGACGAAGACTTTCCCGTGGCGCCTCATCTTGGAAAGAAGATCGACCGGGTCCACCTGGTCGAGGAGCGGTCCACCAATTCGGGGAGATGGTTCGAGACCGGGATCTCGCTGCACTTCGGATCGAGCCGGGTGCACTTCCTGGACATCGGCGACGACCTGCTGGTCACTGAAGGACTCCTGTCGTCGCCGTTGCCAGGCCGTCTTCGAGAACTACCCTGGAATGGAGCTCCATCAGCAACGGTCATGTAGTCCGGGAATACAACCGACGTCGGCCCACGACCAGTCGAGCCTGTTCGCAAAGGAACGAGTATGCCCCGAGACACCCCAGCCCGAGGCAACCGTCGCCGTCTCACTGACCACCTGCGTCTGGATCGGCGACATCCTGCATCGCCCGGGCAAGGAGTACGTCGGTTGAGCGACCCGATGCGCCACGGCGCCGGTCCCGTCCGCATACAGACCGAACGGCAGCTCGACGTCATCGACAAGCTGCCCGCCGAACTTCGAGAACATCGACAACGGCCCACAACCGACGGCACTCCCTTCCGCTGAGGAGCCGCATGCTGAACCGTTCCGCTGAGCGACGACAGGGACGTCCCGCTTCGGCCCGCGAAGCCGTCCAGGGCCGCGGCATCGGGCACGGCCGCGGATGACGACGCCCCCCGCGGGCCGGTACGTCACCGTGCGGCTGCCCACGGACCACATCGTCGGCCGGGCATCCGGCGGAGATGTCCCCGCTGATCTGCTACCCGCCCTGGGGATCGAGCCGATCGACGCCCCGGATCTGCGGCGGGCCCGCGCGGTCTGCCTGGAGGAGGCACGGGATCGGTTCGCGACCCGCCCGGGCGAGGACCGCAGGCCGCCGGCGCCCCGCTCGCATCCGCGGCCGCCGGTCGCCGCGGAACGGGCGGTCATGCAGTCGCTCCTGGACGCGGATCTCGCCGATGGGGCTGCGCTCCGGCGACAGGTCCCCCACGTGCAGGTCACCGGCATCCGGCCGGGTACCGGCGCGGGGAGCGTCGACCTGGCGGTCGCGGCCGGCGCTGCCGCAGCCCGGCCCGCGTCGACCGGTCCACCACCGATGCCGGCGTTCGTCGTCGACGACCGGGGCGACGCGATCGGGACCGTCACCCTCCGGCTCGACGCCGGACGGCTCAGCGCGGTCGAGTTCGTCTGGTCAGCCGAGGATCCGCTCCGGCCGCTGCCCCGGCCGGATCAGTTCCAGATCGGGGTTCAGGCGTCCGGCATGCCGCCCGAGTCGCGCAGCCCGGTCGGCGTCATCCCGAACCGGGCGCGGAACGCCCTCGCGAAGTGTGCCGCGGACAGGAACCCGCTCCGTCGGGCGACCTCCCGCACCGGCATCCGCTCGTTGCCCTCGGCGAGGAGCAGCCGCCGCGCACCGTCCAGCCGGCGGTCCATGATGGACCGGCCGACGGTGGTCCGGTGCTGCCGGAACACCCGCGCCAGCTGCCGGGCGCTGATCCCGACCCCGGCTGCGACCCGGTCGACGCTCAGCCGGCTGTCGTCGACATGGGCGTCGATGAAGGCGCACGCGTCGTCGAACGTGGTGACCGGCCCGGGTTCCGGCGCCCGCGCGAACGCGGAGTGCACCCGGTGCAGGACCGCCGTCTCGGCGTCGGGCCGGTCGGCAGCCCGGAGGGACTCGTCGAGCGCACCGGCCAGCACGTCCGCGACCGGGGCGCCACCCGCTGCGAACAGCGGCGAGCGTGGCACCGGCACGCCGACGAACTCCTCGAACACCGCATACGGGAGCTTGACGACGAGCTCGGTGAGCCCACGGGGGAACCCGCGCAGGAACGGCCGGTCCGCGTCGACCGCGACCGCGTCACCGACGCCCAGCATGTGCACGCCGTCCCGGTGGTACAGGAACGACTCACCGGCGAGGGTCACCGACAGCAGCACCGCGGCAGTGGGGGACGCGGCGATCCGCGCCGGGGAACGGCGGATCACCTGCGGTCCCCACGCGACCCGGGCGACGTGGATCCGCGGGAGCCGCCTGCTCACCACCGTGTCGACGACCTCGGCGACCGGCAGGTTCCCGGTCCGCAGGCAGGCGACGCCGACGAACGAGCTCAGGTGCTGTTCCCAGAGGCGGACCCGCCGCTGGGGGGCGATGCCTTCCGTACTGAAGGTGACCGCCCCCTGCGCAGGGCCGGCGCCCGTTCCCGGCGGCCTACCCATGAGTAGCACGGTAGGGCGCCTCCCCCTCGCCTCCGAGGCTCCGGCAGGGACCTCACCCGGACGTGTCCGCCACCTGACCCCTACCAGAGAGCGAGAACTCCATGCCGAGCACCGGGCCGCCCAGGCCGCTGCGCGCCGGCGAGCGCGCCGTCCTGGAGCGCGTCCTGCGCGATGATCCGGCGGAGCGGACCACGCTCCTCGGGCAGGTCCGGCACGCCCACGTCACCGGGATCTGGCCCGACGGATCGGGCAGCGTCGACCTGGACGTACCCACGACCTGCCCGCCCGCCGATCCGGCACCGGCCGGAATCGTCCCGGTGGACGCCGTCGTCCACGACGACCGCGGAGATCCGATCGGGGCGGTGCTGATCCGGGTCCGGGACGGACGGCTGTCGGCGCTCGAGTTCGCCTGGCACTCCGGCATCCCGCAACCGGGTCTGCCAGGGCCGGACCGGCTCACGATCGAGCGGCCGCGCACCGACCGGGACCGCATCGCGGCTGCCGGTCCGCAGAGTCGCTGGGCCGGGCTCGTCCGGATGATGACCCGCCGCCCGCACCCACCGCCGTCACCGCTCGGGGAGCGCGTCGATCCGTACGACCTGGCCGGTCGGACACTGCTCGGTGTCACCGCGGACTGGTTCCACCCGGCTCCCCCGGACACCGACGACGTCTCCCGGGGAACCGTCTGGCTCGACGTCGAGGGGATCGGCCACGTCATGTGCCACACCCGGCTCGCGCTCGAGCTGTACCGGCGGGAACCGCACGGTCCGTGCGACATGGGCGAGCTGGGCCACGTCACGGTCGGACCGGTCGACGCCGACTTCCCGCTCGCCCGGTTCATCGGCTCGCGGATCGACACGGTGCGCATCGTGCAGGAGCGCCTTCGCCGCACCGCCGTCTGGTGTGACATCGGAATGAGCCTCTACGTCGGCGACGACCGTGTGCGGGTCATCGACATCATCGACGACCTCGTCGTGACCGACGGACCGCTGCACCCACAGCACGAGTGGAACCTGCGCGAGGTGTGACCGCGGAGACGACGCAGGGCCCGCCCCGGACGTCCGGGACGGGCCCTGCATCAGGAACCGAGTGGGCTCAGCTCACTCCTCGCCGGCCAGCGCGGTCGGCGGGGTGTCCGGGACCGGCTCCGACGGCTTCGGCTCTCCGCGGAACACGAAGTGCGCCTTGTCGTCGTAGGCCTTCGAGTCCTCCGGTGCGTCGGTGTCGAGCCCCTCGACGTCGACCAGGACGATCTGGCCGCCCTCGATCTCGCCGAAGAGGATCTTCTCCGACAGCTGGTCCTCGATCTCGCGCTGGATCGTCCGGCGCAGCGGCCGGGCGCCGAGGACCGGATCGAACCCGCGGCGCGCCAGCAGCTTCTTGGCGTTGTCCGTGAGCTCGATGGCCATGTCCTTGTTGGCCAGCTGCTTCTCCACCCGCCCGATCATCAGGTCGACCATCTCGATGATCTGCTCCTGGTTGAGCTGGTGGAAGACGATGATGTCGTCGATGCGGTTCAGGAACTCCGGGCGGAAGTGCTTCTTCAGCTCGTCGTTGACCTTGGTCTTCATCCGCTCGTAGTTCGACGCCTCGTCGTTGCCGGAGGAGAAGCCCAGCCCCACGGCCTTCGAGATGTCCTGGGTGCCCAGGTTGGAGGTGAAGATCAGCACGGTGTTCTTGAAGTCGACCGTGCGGCCCTGGCCGTCGGTGAGACGCCCGTCCTCCAGCACCTGCAGGAGCGTGTTGTAGATCTCCTGGTGCGCCTTCTCGATCTCGTCGAACAGCACCACCGAGAACGGCTTGCGCCGCACCTTCTCGGTGAGCTGGCCGCCCTCCTCGTAGCCGACGTACCCGGGAGGGGCACCGAACAGCCGCGAGGCGGTGTAGCGGTCGTGGAACTCACCCATGTCGATCTGGATGAGCGCGTCGTCCTCGCCGAACAGGAAGTTGGCCAGCGCCTTGGACAGCTCCGTCTTACCGACACCGGACGGGCCGGCGAAGATGAAGGAGCCGGACGGGCGCTTCGGGTCCTTCAGACCGGCGCGGGTACGGCGGATCGCCTGGGAGACCGACTTGACGGCGTCCTCCTGGCCGATGATGCGCTTGTGGAGCTCGTCCTCCATGCGCAGCAGCCGGGTGGTCTCCTCCTCGGTCAGCTTGAACACCGGGATGCCGGTCCAGTTGCCCAGCACCTCGGCGATCTGCTCGCCGTCGACCTCGGCGACCACGTCGAGGTCACCGGACTTCCACTGCTTCTCGCGCTCGGCCTTCTCGCCGAGCAGGGTCTTCTCCTGGTCGCGCAGGTGCGCGGCCCGCTCGAAGTCCTGCGCGTCGATCGCCGACTCCTTGTCCCGGCGGACGTTCGCGATCTTCTCGTCGAACTCCCGCAGGTCCGGCGGAGCGGTCATCCGGCGGATGCGCATCCGGGCCCCGGCCTCGTCGATCAGGTCGATCGCCTTGTCCGGGAGGAAGCGGTCGTTGATGTAGCGGTCGGCCAGCGTGGCGGCCGAGGCCAGCGCGTCGTCGGTGATCGTGACGCGGTGGTGCGCCTCGTACCGGTCGCGCAGGCCCTTGAGGATCTCGATGGTGTGCGCGACCGACGGCTCGGACACCTGGATCGGCTGGAAGCGCCGCTCCAGCGCCGGGTCCTTCTCGACGTACTTGCGGTACTCGTCGAGCGTGGTCGCGCCGATCGTCTGCAGCTCGCCGCGGGCGAGCATCGGCTTCAGGATCGAGGCCGCGTCGATCGCGCCCTCGGCGGCACCCGCCCCGACGAGGGTGTGGATCTCGTCGATGAACAGGATGATGTCGCCGCGGGTGCGGATCTCCTTGAGCACCTTCTTGAGGCGCTCCTCGAAGTCACCGCGGTAGCGGGAACCGGCGACCAGCGAGCCCAGGTCGAGGGTGTAGAGCTGCTTGTCCTTCAGCGTCTCCGGGACCTCGCCCTTGATGATCGCCTGGGCCAGCCCCTCGACCGCGGCCGTCTTGCCGACGCCCGCCTCGCCGATCAGCACCGGGTTGTTCTTGGTCCTCCGGGAGAGGACCTGCATGATCCGCTCGATCTCCTTCTCCCGGCCGATGACCGGGTCCAGCTTGCCCTCGCGGGCCTGCTGGGTGAGGTTGCGACCGAACTGGTCCAGCACCAGCGACGACGACGGGGTGCCCTCGCCGCGACCGGCGGTGCCGCTCTCGGCGGGCTCCTTGCCCTGGTAGCCGGACAGCAGCTGGAGCACCTGCTGGCGGACCCGGTTGAGGTCGGCGCCGAGCTTGACCAGCACCTGGGCCGCGACACCCTCGCCCTCGCGGATCAGCCCGAGCAGGATGTGCTCGGTGCCGATGTAGTTGTGGCCGAGCTGCAGCGCCTCGCGCAGCGACAGCTCCAGCACCTTCTTCGCCCTGGGGGTGAACGGGATGTGGCCGGACGGGGCCTGCTGACCCTGGCCGATGATCTCCTCGACCTGCTGCCGCACGCCCTCCAGAGCGATTCCGAGGGACTCGAGTGCCTTCGCGGCGACACCCTCACCCTCGTGGATCAGGCCAAGGAGGATGTGCTCGGTCCCGATGTAGTTGTGGTTGAGCATCCTGGCCTCTTCCTGGGCCAGAACGACAACACGTCGCGCTCGGTCGGTGAACCTCTCGAACAATTCGCACTCCTTGCCTGCTGCGCCTCACGTACGGCGCGACCAGCATCTTCTGCCCGGACCCGGCACGCCGGGAACCGGCACTGCGCCTCGCGTGACACTGCGCCGGCCCGCCCCCGCGGGGGAAGACCTCATACCACTGTATCGGTCGACCGGCCTCCGGCGCCTCCACCTGACGTGCACAGAGGGACTGCCGGGCGTAACAGCCGATCCGCCGGCCGTGTTCCCGGGTGCGGTCAGCCGGCCTCCGCGGCCGCCTCCTCGCGGGCCCGCTCGGCCGCCTTGAACTCGCGGAAGCCCTCCTCGTCGCGGCCGCGCCGCCAGTACCCGGAGATCGACAGGTCGTCGCGCGGGACGCCGCGCTCGCGGCCGAGATGGCGGCGCAGCTCACGGACCGCGATCGCTTCGCCGTGCACGAAGGCGTGCACCCGGCCCGGGCCGAAGTCCAGTGCGCGGACGGCCTCGGGGAGCTGGACGCTGTCCGGGTCGCCACCGACGGCCGAGCGGTGCAGCCAGTGCACGGTGAGGTCGGCGTCGCCGGGGAGCTTCAGCTCGTCGTCCGGGCCGTCGACCTGCAGCACCGCGACGGCCCGGCGTCCGGCCGGGATCCGCTCCAGGGCGGCGCAGATCGCGGGCAGCGCGGACTCGTCGCCCACCAGCAGATGCCAGTCGGCCTCGGGATCCGGCGCGTAGGCGCCGCCCGGCCCGACCAGCCGCAGCCGGTCGCCCGGCCGGGCCGACGCCGCCCACGGCCCGGCGAGGCCGGTGTCGCCGTGGTGCACGAAGTCGATGACGAGCTCGCCGGCGTCGTGGTCGAGTGCGCGGACGGTGTAGGTGCGCTGCACCGGCCAGTGCTCGCGGGGGAGCTCGGCGTGCACCCGGTCCAGGTCGAACGGCTCCGGGTAGTCGACGCCCGGCCGCAGGAAGAGGATCTTGACGTAGCGGTCGGTGTACCCGGTCTCCGGGAACGCCGCGAGGCCCGGGCCACCGGCGACGACGCGCACCAGGTGCGGGCTCAGACGCTCGGTCCGGAGGACCTCGAGTTCGGTGACGCGACGGGCCATGGCGGCTGCCTCCCGGTGCGGGGGTGGGAAGGGGCCCGGGCGACGGTACCCCTCCCGGCCGCCCCGCTCAGGTGAGCCTTGCCTGGTGTGACCGGTTCAACGCGCGAAGCCCTCAGTTCTCCTGGTGGTAGGCCTCGAGCACCTCGGCCGGGATCCGGCCGCGGTCGGAGACCTTCATCCCGCGCTTGCGGGCCCACTCGCGGATCGCCTGGTTCTGCTCGCGGTCGACCGACGGGCGGCGGGCGGCGGAACCCGACGCGGAACCGCGCCGCCGGGACGGGCCGGCCGCACGCCGGGCGGCGGCCACGTAGTCGGCGAGAACGTCGCGCAGCTTCTTCGCGTTGTCACCGGTCAGATCGATCTCGTAGTTGCGGCCGTCGAGACCGAACTCGATCGTCTCATCCGCCGCGTCGCCGGTCAGATCGTCGACGAGCCGGACCTCTTTGATCTGCGCCATCGTCGCAGCCTCCCTGAAAGACCGTGCAGGTATATGCGGGCGAACCGGTCCGGCGGACGCCGAAGCAATACCCGGACGCAATGACACTGACATGCAGAGCACCGGAACCGACTCGATTCAACAGTAACCGAGAATTGTTGGCGGCGTCGAGCGAGGGTCGAGTTCAATGCAGAATCCGGCCGAAAGCCACTCGATCGGGCCGCGCATAGCCGTCGTCCCCGGCC